>CAYNDG010000068.1:0-8595 GCA_964395805.1 uncultured Brevundimonas sp. | reverse complement strand
ATACCGACCCCGGGTGCGTTCGCGGAACCGGGCGCGGCAGACATGGCGCGACCAGACGCGGTTGCCGCTGGCCTCGATGCTGGCGCGGTTCTCGCCATAGATGACCTCGCGCACGCCCGAGAAGACATTGTTGGTGATCACGGCCCGGCCCGAGGCCACGGCCACACCCACGCTGTCGGCCCGGATGCGGGTATCGCTCAGGGTCAACTCGCCGTTGTAGACCACCACGCCCTTGTCCGAGCGGCAGACGCGGCTGCCCTGGATGTCGACCGAGGCCCCCTCGACCGCCACGCCCTCCACATAGCCGCAGATGGCCGTGTTGGTGATCTCGACCCGGCCATAGTTCCGGCCGGACCGGATGATCATGCCGATCGAGCGCGGGCCGAACGCATTGGGCGCTCCGATGCCCTTCAGGGTCGTCGAGTCGACCCGGGCGGTCTGGCCGGCTCCGGGGATCAGCTCCATGCCCACATGGGCGCCGGACACGACCACCTCCCAGGCGGTCAGGGACGCGCCGTCGGCCACAATGGCCGGTGCCACCGTCTGGGTCTCGAGGACGGCGTTGCGGATATCCAGCAGCCCCCCGTCCATATAGATCGCAGCCTCGTCGCCGACGTGGCGGAAGCCGACCCGGTTCATCAGCACCTCGGCGCCATAGCCGATGACGCAGGCGGCATCCCCGGCCCGCTGCGACGAGAAGACCACATCGCGCACCTCGACCCGGACGCCCCGGGCCACGGTCATGCAGGGCAGGCCGTCGGGGGCCTGCAGGGTGGCCGTGGGCTGGCGGTTCCAGTCGCGCGGGTCGAAGCCGCCCTCGCCGATGATGGTCAGCGGCTTGTTGATGTTCAGCCAGCCGACGCACGGGCCCCCGCGCGCCCGGAGAATCAGGGTGCCCCCCGGCGCGACGCGGCGCACGGCGTCCTCGATCGCTCCCGATCCCGGATTACCGCCGCAGTCGACCAGCACCACCTGCTCTCCGCCGGGTGGATAGGGACGTCCGTCGTGAGGTCCGGGATAATAGCCGGGCCGGCGGTCACCACTGGTCCAGCGGCGGTGGGTGGTCGCGCGACTGCGACGCGGGGCGGGTGGATCCAGCAGGACGCCGAAGTTCGGCCGTGTCTCGCTCTCGACGCGGGCGGCTGCCTGGGCTCTCGCCTCCGTGGCCTGCGAGAATGCGGTGGCCGCAATGGCGAGGCCGACCGCGGGGGCAATCAGGGAGCGAAGACGGAGGGGGGAACGGAACATCATGTCTCAACGCCCTCCTTAACGGCGCTGCTGGGAACGGGAGACCTGGGACAGGACGGCCTGCAGGCGCGCAACCGATGGAGCGAAGCCGGCGAGGGCCGAGTCGATCCGCATGACCACGGCCTCGGCCTTGTCCTGATCGGCGACCCCGGAAACACCGAGGGCGAAGAAGGTCGACAGGGCGAACTTGGCCTCGGGGCTGCCCTGACGCGCCGCCTCCGCGTACCAGTAATAGGCCCGGGCATAGTCGGGGGGTACGCCGATGCCCTCGGAGTACATGACGGCCAGCACCAGTTGCGCCTCCGACGAGCCGTTCACGGCCGCCAGCTGGATGGCCCGCACCCGTTCCAGATAGGACAGGCGGCCCTCGATCGGGTGACCCAGCACGGCCTCCAGCGATTCGATCTCGCGTTTGGACAGGTCCTCGGGACGGGTTGCGGCCCGGTCGGCGATGCCCAGATAGCGGATCGCCCGGCCCACATGAACAAAGGGCAGTTCGGTCACGCGCGACAGGGCGTATTCATAGGCGTCCCCGCGCGGCCGGCTCTCATCCGAGAAGGGGACGCCCGAGGCCGGCGCCACATTGGGATAGAATTCGTAGGGCGGCACCCACTGACGGGCCTTGGCCTCGACGAAGCCGCTGTACTGGGCCCGGCCGGGCGAGGAGCTTTCAAAGTCCTTCATCAGGACAAAGGCTCCGACGTCTCCGGTCTGAACCGCCAGATAGTTGTAGAGATAGGCATCCACTTCATTGCGCTGGAAAAGGTTCAGCGCGGCGGGATAGCCGCCCCGGCGACGGTCCCGTCCCGAACCCCGGCCGATGGCCTCGCGGGCCTGCGGATTGTCCTGGGGCTCGCCGAACGCGCCGTAAAGGGCATCGTGCAGACGGGCCAGGGTACGGTAGCCGTCGGCGCCCTGGGTCGACAGGATGTAGATAACGCGGTCGCGGACCTCTTCCTGCTCAGTCAGGGTCATCCGCGAGAGCTGGGTGTTCAGACGCTGATAGGCGTTCTGACGCTCCCACGCCCGGCAGTCGTCATATTTGGATAACGGCCGCCAGCCGCCGAACATGCCGCGCTCGACCCGGTTGATCGGCGCAAAGCCGTTTTCATTGGCCAGCGCCATCGCGAGCCAGACCGAGCTCTCGATCGGGTCCTCGAGATTCTTGTCGGTCGCGCGCAGCGCCGCATAACGCCCTCCCAGCTCCAGCTGGGCAAAAAAATCGCCGCGGAAGGCGGCCCGGCGCAGGGCGCGGATTCCGCTCTCCTGGGCGTTGAACTCCGTTCCGGTGAGATTCGCCGGTCGGGGGCAGGGATTGGCGGTATCCGTGCGTCGGAAGAAGGTCGGCGCCCGCTCACCGCAGGCGGCCATCGACAGCAGGGCGAGAATCACCAGCACGGCCACAGCCGCGATGGCGACCGGGCCCGCCCCCCCCCGCATGCCCCTCTTTCTGCCGGTTTCGCTCATCGTCCCCCACACCCCTTGCCGCACCCGAAGGCTGCGCAACGTTAACCTTTTCCGAATCCGGGCGATCGGTCCAGTGAACATCGCGATATGGTTAACGCGACCGGTGACATACCGTTGCCGCAGAGTGACCACATTGTGTCCGAGCTAGACTTTTCCCCAACTGGTTGCTCTCGAATTCACCCTTGAGGCGAGGGAGAGACCCTTTCCCGACGTGGGTTTCGCGCCCATATGGACGGTTCCTTACGACACCAGGAATTTCTGTGCCCATGGCCTATATCGCCCGAGATGATCGCCCCGAAGACAAGGCCGCCCGGTACGCAGAGATAGCGGAAGAAATCATGGCGGTTCTGGACGGCGAGCCGAATCGGACCGCCCGCATGGCGACCGTCGCGTCCATGCTGCACGATGCCTTCGACACCTTTTTCTGGACCGGATTCTACGTCGTCGACGAGGACCAGCGCGCGCGCGGCATCGACGAACTCGTGGTCGGCCCCTACCAGGGGACGCTGGGCTGTCTGAGGATTCCGTTCGGTCGGGGTGTCTGTGGCGCCGCCGCGGCAACCGGCCAGACCCAGGTGGTCGAGGACGTCCACGCCTTTCCCGGGCACATTGCCTGCGACAGCCGTTCGGCCAGCGAGATCGTGGTGCCGGTCCGGGATGCGGATGGCCGGCTGATCGCCGTGCTCGATGTCGACTCGAGCGACAAGGCTGCGTTCGATTCCGTGGACCAGTCGGCGCTTGAAAAGCTGATGGCCGGGGTCTTCGCGGTTTGATCCCCGGATATGGCCGCCTATGGTCCTCCGGATGAGCACCGGGAGAGCGCAGGCATGAGCGACAGGGTATTGGTCATCACGGGCGGCCAGGGCCAGCTGGGCAGGGCCGCGATCACAGCTGCGCTGGCCCGGGAGCTGAGGGTCGCCGCCATCGACCACTCGGCGGTGGACCCCTTCGGCTCCGAGGCCTGTCTGGAGATCGGCGGCGTCGATCTGACCGACGCGGCGGCGGCCAAGAAAGCTGTCGATCAGGCCCAGGCCCATTTCGGGCGACTGGACGCCGTGCTGAACATCGCCGGGGGCTTTGTCTGGCAGACAGTGGACGATGCCGAGCCCGCCTGGGACCGTATGTATCGGCTGAATCTTGTCACCGCCCTGAACACCAGCCGGGCCGCCCTGCCCCACCTCAAGGCCTCGGACGAAGGCCGGATCGTCAATGTCGGCGCGGCCGGGGCGCTGAAGAGCGGCATGGGTATGGGCGCCTATGCGGCCTCGAAATCGGCTGTGCACCGGCTGACGGAGAGTCTGGCGGAGGAAACCAGGTCCAGTTCGGTGACGGTCAACGCCGTCCTGCCGTCCATTCTGGACACGCCCCAGAACCGCAAGGACATGCCCGACGCCGACCCTGCGACCTGGGTCCGGGTTGAGGATCTGGCCGAAGTCATGCTGTTCCTCGCCTCCCCCGCCTCGCGCGCCATGACAGGCGCCCTCGTGCCTGTGACGGGTCGGGTCTGAGCGGCATGACGCCCCGGCCCTGCCGCAGTGTGCTGTTCGTCCCGGCGTCCAATGCCCGAGCGGTCGAGAAGGCGCGCGGTCTGGACTGCGATGTCGCCGTGCTGGACCTTGAAGACGCCGTGGCGCCGAATGCCAAGGTCGAGGCGCGGGAAGCCGCCTGTGCGGCGGTGCGCGAGGGCGGTTTCGGGCCGCGCCTGGCCGTGCGCGCCAATGCGCTTGAGACCGAATGGGGCGAGGACGACAGCCGCGCCCTGGCCGAGGCGGGCGCGGACTGCATCATCATGCCCAAGGTCGAAAGGGCCAATCAGATCAAGGCTGTCGCCCGGATCATGGGCAGGCACTGCGCGATCTGGGCCATGATCGAAACGCCCCGCGCCCTGTTCAATCTGGAAGAGATCGCCGGGTGCGAGGCCCCGCTGGAGGCGCTGATGCCCGGGGTCAACGACCTGGCCGAGGCGCTGGGCGCGACCCTGGGCGAGGACCGCGAGCCGCTGAAACCCTGGCTGGCGATGATCGTGGCGGCGTCGAGGGTATCGAGCCTGATGGCCATCGACGGCGTCTACAACACCCTCGACAACCTCGACGGATTTGCCGCCGAATGCGCACAGGGGGCGGCCTTCGGCTTTGACGGCAAGAGCCTGATCCATCCGTCGCAGATCGGATCGGCGAATGCGGCCTATTCTCCCGATGCGGCGGCCGTCGCCCATGCCCGCAAGGTGGTCGAGGCCTTTGCCGCACCGGAGGCGGCGGCGCTCGGCGTGGTGCGGGTCGATGACCGGATGGTCGAACGGCTGCATCTGGCCGCCGCCCGGCGCCTGCTGGCCCGGCATGATCGGCTGACCGGGCCCCGGAACGGCGAATGAGAACCGACGACCGGCCCCCGGCATGGGTGTCGGCCCCCGGCCTGTGGCGTATTCGCGGTCTTGAGGCCTTCCTGCCCGAGTACCGGCTGCAGCGCCTGCCCTCGCTCGGCACCCGGGCGGTTATCGGCTGGGGCCGAAAGGGGACGTCGTGGGTGGGCCGAACATGGGCCACGCGCGCAGGCGTGCCCTATCTGGCGCTCGAGGACGGGTTCCTGCGGTCCATCGGACTGGGCGAGGCCGGGGCCGCACCCCACAGCCTGCTGATCGACGATCAGGGTGTGCACCATGACGCGCGGCGCCCCTCGCGGCTGGAAAGTCTGATCCGCGAACCCGATGGCTGGTTCGACAGCGCCATGGAGACCCGGGCCCGGGCCCTGATCCAGACCCTGCGCGAGACAGGCCTGAGCAAGACCAGTATGGGGCGCCTCGACCTTGACCTGCCGCCCGCGTCCGGCCCGCGCATTCTGATCGTCGACCAGACCGCCGGGGATGCCTCCATCGCCGGGGGACTCGCCGACCGGGACAGCTTTCTCGCCATGGCCGAGGCGGCCCGTGCAGCGACCGCGAGCGGTCAGCTGCTGGTGCGGCGCCATCCGGCGACGGTGGCGGGACTCAAGCCCGGCTGCCTGCCGCCCGAGGTGCTAAAAGGGGCCATCCCGGTCGATGACGTGGCGCTGGACGTCCTGCTGCCTCAGGTCGACGCCGTCTTCACCGTCTCCAGCGGGCTGGGGTTTGAGGCCTTGATCCGGGGCATTCCGGTCCACTGTTTCGGCCTGCCCTTCCATGCCGGGTGGGGCCTGACCACCGACAGCCTCACCTCAGCACGGCGGAGCGTTCGGCGGTCGCTTGAAGTGCTGGTGGCCGCGGCCCTGATCGTTCAGGCCCGTTATGTCGATCCGGTGACGGAGAGCCCTTCGACGGCAGAGGCCGCCGTGTCGCGGCTGCTGCAGCAACGCGATCGCGCCCGCAGGCTGGCGGGCTATTCGGCCTGTGTCGGCTTTTCCCCGGCCAAGCGGGGCGCGGTCCGGCGGCTGATGAACACCCCGCTCGGCGAAGCAGCCTTCTTCACCTCGATCGATGCGGCCGTGGCGGCGGCCCGGGAGCGCGATGGCCGGCTGGTTGTCTGGGCAGGCAAGGAGTCGCCCGAAGTGGCACCGGCGGCCGAGGCGGCGGCCCTGCCCCTATGGCGGATGGAGGACGGTTTCCTGCGGTCCCGTGGGCTGGGGTCGGACTTCCGCGCCGCCCTGTCTGCCGTGCTGGACCCGACCGGCATCCATTTCGACGGGTCGCAGCCATCCGCGCTGGAGCAGGCGCTTGAGGCCGGACAGACCCCGGCCGCAGACCTCGCCCGGGCTCGTGCCCTGCGACAGGTCCTGATCGAGCGGGGGCTGAGCAAATACAATCTGGGCGGGGCGACGGCGCCGCCCGACTGGCCGACCGACCGCGACCGTGTGCTGATCGTCGGCCAGGTCGAGACTGACCGCTCCATCCTTCTGGGGTGCGAGGAAATCCGCACCAATGCCGGGCTGGTCCGGGCGGTCCGCGAGCGCCTGCCGGACGCCTTTCTGATCTATCGCGACCATCCCGATACGGTCGCCGGCAACCGGCCGGGCCGGCTGGACGCCGACACCGCCCGTCTGGTGGATGCGCGGGCCGAAGGCCTGGACATCACCGCCTGTCTGGACGCCTGCGATACCCTGGCCACAATGACGTCCCTGACCGGGTTCGAGGCCCTGTTACGCGGCAAGCGGGTGATGACCTGGGGGCGGCCCTTCTACGCCGGCTGGGGCCTGACCGAGGATGCGCTGACCTTCCCCCGCCGCACCCGGACGGTCGATCTGGACACGCTGATCGCCGAGGCCCTGATCCGTTACCCGCTGTATGTGACCCGGGACGGGTACCCGTGTGAGGCCGAGGATCTGGCGCGGCAGCTGGCCGACCCGGAGCCATCGGCGGGCAGCGGTCGCACCGGCGGTTTGCGGCGCTGGGCACGCGGTCTGGTCGCCAGCCTCGACCGCAGCGATCCACCGGCCTATTGAAGACCAGCATCAGAACACGGATACCCTTGTGAGCGCCTCTTCTCCGACTGCCGTTATCGCCGCCACCGGCCTGTTTACGCCAGAACAGTCCATCTCAAACGCCGAACTGGTCGAGGCCTACAACGCCTGGGCTGAGCTGGAGAACGCCCGCAACGCCGAGGAGATCGCCGCCGGCACGCGCGAGCACCTGACCCCGTCCTCGGTCGAGTTCATCGAAAAGGCCTCGGGCATCAAGAGCCGGTTCGTGCTGGACAAGACGGGCGTTCTGGACCCCGAGCGTATGGTCCCGCATCTGCCCGAACGCTCCAACGACGAGCTGTCGATCATGGCCGAGATGGCCGTCGCGGCCGCGCGTCAGGCCATCGCCGCCTGGGGCAAGCCGGTCAGCGAGATCGGTGCCGTGTTGTGCGCCGCCTCGAACATGCCCCGCCCCTATCCGGCGCTGTCGATCGAGGTGCAACAGGCACTGGGTATCGAGGGCTTTGCCTTTGACATGAACGTCGCCTGCTCCTCGGCGACCTTTGGCCTCAAGACCGCCGCCGACTTCATCGCCTCGGGCTCGGTCAAGGCCGTGCTGATGGTCAACCCCGAGGTCTGTTCGGCCCACCTGAACTTCAAGGACCGCGACAGCCACTTCATCTTCGGCGATGTCGCCACCGCCGTCATCGTCGAGGCCGGAGATCAGGCCGGGCCGGGCGGATGGGACATTCTGGGCACGCGCCTGAAGACCGTCTTTTCGAACAACATCCGCAACAATTTCGGCTTTCTCAATCACGCCGAGCGCGCCGACGGCGAGGCGCCCGATCCGCAACGGACGTGGAACACCGACAAGCTCTTCATTCAACAGGGCCGCAAGGTCTTCAAGGACGTCGTGCCGATGGTCGGGGAGATGATCGCCAGCCATCTCGCCGACAACGCCGTCGCTGTCGCCGACGTGAAGCGCCTCTGGCTCCATCAGGCGAACCAGTCGATGAACGAGCTGATCGCAAAGCGCGTTCTCGGCTGCGACGCCTCGCGGACGGACGCGCCGATCATTCTCGATGAATACGCCAACACGTCGTCGGCGGGCTCGATCATCGCCTTCCACAAGCACCGCGCGGACCTCAAACCCGGCGACATCGGCGTCATTTCGGGCTTCGGCGCGGGCTATTCCGCCGGCTCCGTCATCGTCAGGCGCGCAGCGTGAGATCGGGCGGGCCGGTCGCGCGCACCAAATGCCATCTGAACGTGCGCGGCGAATCCTGCTTTGACCGCGCCAGCGTTCGGAGCTCGGTCCATGGCGTTCGTCATCACGGTTGCACAGCGCAAGGGCGGCGCCGGCAAGACGACGCTTGCTGCGCATCTTTCGGCCGCGCTCGCCGGTCGCGGTTTCGCCGTTGCGGCGATCGATCTTGACGAGCAGCAAAGCTTCACGGCCTGGGCGCGCCGACGCCTGAGACAGGCCCGCGCTGCGCCGGTCGCGCTCGATGA
>CAYNDG010000067.1:5106-8640 GCA_964395805.1 uncultured Brevundimonas sp. | reverse complement strand
TGCCGGCCTGCTGACCGAGCGAACCGGTGACGGCTATGTGTTCCGGGTGGACCTGCGGCTCAGGCCCGACCCCTCCTCGACCCCGCCGGTCGTGGCCGTGCCCATGGCGCTCGACTATTATGAGGGGGTCGGCCAGAACTGGGAGCGGGCGGCCTTCATCAAGGCGCGTGTCGTGCTGGGCGACCTCGCCGCCGGGCGCGACTTCCTGGACGCCCTTGTGCCGTTCGTCTGGCGGCGCAGTCTGGACTATCAGGCCATTCTGGATGTGCAGGCGATCAAGCGACAGATCCATGTGCACAAAACGGGGGAGGGCCTCGAGGCCGCAGGCGCCAATCTGAAGCTCGGGCGGGGCGGGATCCGCGAGATCGAATTCTATGCCCAGACCCAGCAGCTGATCCTCGGGGGACGGGATGTGGGGCTGCGCCTGCCCGCCACCCTCGCGGCACTTGAGGCCCTGACACGCGCCGGGCATGTGGCCGAGGACACCCGCGCGGTGCTGGGCGACGCCTACCGCCGGCTGCGCGCCCTCGAACACCGGGTCCAGATGCTGGACGATGAGCAGACCCACGCCCTGCCGGTCGACGACGACCGGCGCCGGGCGGTCGCGGCCCTGTCGGGGGAGGCTGATCTCGCCGGCTTTGATGCACAGGTCGAGGCGCTGCTGACCCGGGTGAACACCCTTTATGGCGAGCTGTTCGAGGGCGAGGAGTCCCTCTCATCGGACTATGGCAGTCTGGTCTTCACCGGCGTCGAGAATGATCCGGAAACACTGGCGACGCTGGAGCGCATGGGTTTTGTGGAACCTGCGCCGGTGTCGGATGCCATCCGTAGCTGGCACCACGGACGCATCCCCGCTACCCGCAGTGCGCGGGGGCGTGAGCTGTTCACCCGGCTGGCGCCGCGCCTGCTGGAGGCGCTGGCAGCAACGGGCGCGCCGGATCAGGCCTTTCGCCGTTTCGCCGTCTTCTTCTCGGGCCTTTCGGCCGGTGTGCAGATCCAGGCCCTGTTCCTCAACCAGCCCAGCCTGTTCGACCTGGTCGTGCGGGTGATGGCCTGGGCGCCGCGTCTGGCACGGGCTCTGGGCCGTGATCCGGCGGCGCTGGACAGTATGCTGGACGCCCGCTTCCAGACGCCGCTGGATGCGGACACCGGCGTTGCCGACCAGCTGCGGGCCGAGGCCGCTGCGGCGGGCGACTTCGAACAGGCTATGGATGTCGTCCGGCGGATCCATCGGGACCAGAGGTTCCGCATCGGTCTTCAGACCCTGACGGGGCGGGCGGATGTCGAGGCGGCGGGGCGGGCCTATACGGTGCTGGCCGATGCCTCGATCCAGGCGCTGGCCCGGGCCGCCCTGGCCGAGGTCACCCGCCAGTCAGGCCGGATGGAGGGCTGCGTGGCCGTCGTCGCTCTCGGCAAGGCAGGGTCGCGCGAGATGACCGCCGCCTCGGACCTCGACCTGATGACCGTGCACGAGGCGCCCGCCGACGCTGTGTCAGAAGGGCGGGGTCTGCCGGCCGAGACCTGGTATGTGCGTTTCACCCAGCGACTGATCACGGCCCTGTCGACCCACACCAGCCAGGGCGGGCTCTATGAGGTCGACATGCGGCTGCGGCCCTCGGGCTCCAAGGGGCCCCTGTCGGTCAAGCTCAACCGGCTGACCGGCTATTATGCCGAAGAGGCCGATACCTGGGAGTTCATGGCCCTGACGCGCGCACGGGTCGTCTGGGCCAGCGAGCCGGCCTTTGGCGACCGGGTGGCTGCGGCGCTGGTCGATGTGCTCCGGTCGCACGGGCGAACGCCGCAGACCCTGGCGCACGATGTGCGGGCCATGCGTGACCGGATGACGCGCGATCAGGCGCCTGCAGGATTCTGGGACCTGAAGCGGGTCGCGGGCGGGCTGGTCGATGCCGAGTTCGTGGCCCAGTACCGCCAGCTGGTCCGGGCCGGAACCGGCGAGGCCCTGACGGTCTCGACGCTGGAGGCCCTTGCGGCGGATCCGCCGCTGGCCCGGGCATGGCGGACCCAGCAGGGGCTGGCGCAGATCTTTGCCTGTTCCTTCAATGAGAAGCCCGTCCCTGAGGATGAGCCCGCGGGATTGCAGGCGCGACTGGCCGAGGTCGGGGGCCAGGCCGATCTGGTGCGGTTGAAGGACCACCTTGTGGCCCTGCGGGCGGAGGCCCGAAGCCGGTTCGAGGCGGTGCTTCCGCCGGTGGCGACGGAATCCTGAGCGCCGCTCCGTTAGACCGGGTGGACAAGGGGACGTCCGATCCGAGGATCAAGGAGCAAGACCCATGAGAACATCTATCTGGATCGGCGGCGTTGCCGCCGTGGCGCTGGCGGCCTCCGCCGGCATGGTTATGGCGCAGCAGGTGGCCGCCCAGGATCCGGCCCGACAGGATCGCGGCCTGGCGCGTGTCGACGCGAACAACGACGGGCGTATCAGCCGGGCCGAGTTTGTGACCGGTCGAACCGACCGCCTGCGTGCGGCCGATGCCAACGGCGACGGCACGGTCAGCCGTGAGGAAATGCAGGCCGTCCGGGAATCCCGCCGGGACGAGCGCGCGGACCGGCATTTTGGTCGACTGGACGCCAACGGTGACGGCAGCGTCTCGCGCGGCGAGTTCGACGCCGCCCGCGAGTCGCGCGCCGACCGTCGTGACGAACGCCGGGCCGAACGCGGTGACCGGGGCCCCCGTCGCGGCATGCGCGGGCCCGGTCGCGGCCATCGCATGGGCGGCGAAGGCATGCGGGGTGAGCGCGGTCCGGTGGTGATCGCCGAGGCCGAGGCCCGCCTGACGGAAGGCTTTGCGCGCATGGACGCCAACGGCGATGGCTACATCTCCGCTGAAGAGCGTCAGGCCGCCCGTCAGGGCATGCGGGAGGAACGCCGCGAACGCCGTCAACAGCGTCGCTCGCAAGCGGCGGCATCTTCGGAGTAGGGTGAATGTCGGGCGAGGCGATCCGCGATCGACGGCCCTCAGTCCTCAGCGAGACAGGACGACCGATTGGCTGCGATCGCCGACCCCGATCAGGAACTGGTGACCCGGGTGGCCCGGGGCGACCCCGAGGCCATGCGGGCGCTGGTTTCCGCCAAGCTGCCGCGCATGATGGCGCTGGCCGGCCGCCTGCTGGGCGACCCGGTCGAGGCCGAGGACGTGGCGCAGGAGACCCTGTTGAGAGCCTGGAAACAGGCGCCGCGCTGGGCCCCGGGCAAGGCCAGGTTCGATACCTGGCTGCACCGGGTGGCGCTCAACCTTTGCTACGACCGGCTGCGGCGGCGGCGCGAGATTGCCACCGACGCCGTGCCGGAACAGATGGACGAGGGCGCCGGGCCGGATCGCGGTCTGCTGGCCCGGGATGTGGGCCTGAGGGTCGATGCGGCGCTGAAGGCCCTGCCCGAACGGCAGCGCGAGGCGGTGGTGCTGTGTCATTATCAGGAGCTCGGCAATATCGAGGCCGCCGGGATCATGGGTGTGAGTATCGAGGCTCTGGAAAGCCTGCTGTCGCGAGGACGGCGGGCGTTGCGGTCGGCGG
>CAYNDG010000067.1:0-5069 GCA_964395805.1 uncultured Brevundimonas sp. | reverse complement strand
GTGATGATGAAGGCCGAACGCTTCCAGGCGATCGTCGAGGCCTATGGAGCCGATCCCGCGCGCTGGCCCGAGGCCGAGCGTGAGGCGGCGCTGTCCTGTACCGCCGGGGCCGGAGCGGCAGTGCAGGCGCTGCTGGCCGAGGCGCGGGCGCTTGATGCCGGTCTGGCCCGCCATGCGGCGCCGCTGCCGGATGCGGCGGCCTTTGCCCGGGCGCTCAAAGGGGCCGAGGCGGCGCTGACCCCCGCGCCGCGCCGCTGGAGCTTCCACCTGCCGGCCTTCAGGCTGGACGGGTTCCGGCTGGCATCGGGCGTCGGCCTGACGGCGGCTGCCTGTGCCGGAGTGATGTTCGGCGTCACCCTGACCGACCGGCTGACCGCGGATGTGCAGGCCGATGCCGTGCTCTATCAGGCGACCCTGAGCGGGATTGACGACACGGAGGTGCTGGGATGAGCGCGCGTGCGATGAAGATCGGCCTGATCCTTCTGGCCGTGATCAATGTGTTTGCCCTGGCGGCCGTGGCCACCATGGCCGTGTCGCTGAACCGGATCGAGAGCCGGGTCGAGGATCAGCGCCGGCCGGGCCGCAGCGGCAGCAGTCCGTGGCAGGCGGTGGGGGCTCTGTCACCCGAGACCCAGGCCCGCGTCAGGTCTGCCCTGCGGGAATCGGCGCTTGCGGCCCGTCCGGATTTCGAGGAGGCGCGCACGGCCCGCAGGGCGGCCCAGACCCGGGCGCTGGAGACTCCCTATGACGGTGCCGCCGTGCGTGCCCTGCTGGCGACATCCCGGGAAGCCGAGATGCGGGGCCGGGCCCGGCTGGAGGACGACATGGCGGTGCTGCTGGAATCCCTCGGCCCCGAGGATCGTGCCGCCGTAGCGCCGCTTCTGTCCCGCCAGGGCCCACGCGGTCGGGGAGGACGTGAGCGTCGGGATGATGGCGCCCCGCGCGGGGACAGGACCGGGGAATAGGCTCAGGCGGCCTGCCGGTCTTCACTGGCGTCGTCGGCCATCCGGGTCGGCTTTTCCAGCGGCAGGGTGAAGGCGACCGTGGTGCCCTGACCCGGCTCGCTGTCGATCCACATCTCGCCGCCGTGCAGCTCGATCAGGGACTTGGTCAGGGCGAGGCCGAGGCCCGTGCCCTGGGTGGTCTTGGAGTGCTGACCCTCGACCTGTTCGAAAGGCCGGGCGAGGCGTGCCACATCCTCGGCCGCGATGCCGATGCCGGTGTCGGTCACGGACAGCTGGACCATGCCCGTGGCCAGGCGCTCGCCGCGTACCTCGATCTGGCCGCCCTCCGGGGTGAATTTCACGGCATTCGAGATCAGGTTCAGCATGACCTGTTTCAGGCCGCGGTGATCGGCCTGCAGCTCCGGCAGGGTGTCGGGCACCTCGAGCGTCAGGGTCAGGCCGGCCTCGGCCACCTTGCCCCGCATCAGCCGGGCCGCATCGGCGCAGACATCGTGGACCGAGACGGCCTCATAGTGGAGAGTCATCTTGCCCGACTCGATCTTGGCCATGTCGAGAATGTCGTTGATCAGGCTGAGCAGGTGCTGGCCGGACTTCAGGATGTCGGCGGCATAGCCCTTGTAGCGCGCATCGCCGAGCGGGCCGAACATCTCGGCCGTCATGATCTCCGAAAAACCGTTGATGGCATTAAGCGGGGTCCGCAGCTCGTGGCTCATGTTCGCGAGGAACTCGGACTTGGCCTGGTTCGCAGCCTCGGCCCGGGTCATGGCGACCTCGTATTTGCGGGCCAGCAGGCTCAGCTTTTCCTGACTGGCCTCCAGCTTTTCGACCATGGCCCGCAGGGAGTCGGCAGCGCGCTGGCGCTCGGCCTCCTGCTGCTTGATCGCCGTGATGTCAGCCGCCGTGACGACCGTGCCGCCGTCGGCCGTATAGCGCTCGACGAGCTGGAGCCAGCGGCCGTCGTGCAACTCGACCTCGCGCGCGCCGCTGCGCCCCCCGGCGGCGGGGTGTTCTGCCCGGATGGCGAGGCCCGCGATCCGGTTGAGATCCCCCTTCAGCGCCCCCTTGCGAACGGTGCCGGCCTCAAAGCTGAAGGTGTCGACAAAGGCCTGGTTCCACAGGATCAGCCGGTCGTTGCGATCAAACAGGACAAAGGCGTCCGATACGCTTTCGATGCCGTCACGCAGGCGGCTTTCGGCGGCCTGGGCGTGGGCCTTGGCCCGGCGCTCCTCGGTTATGTCGAGGGCCACCCCCAGGATGATCGAGTAGCCGGTGTCGCCACGGGCCCCGCGCGACTGCCCCCGGGCGTCGATCCAGCGGGGTCGCCCCTCAGCGTCGGGTACAGGAAAACTGGCCTCGAACGTCCCGAAGGTCTCGGCCTGGTCCAGGGCGTGCTGGAGCATGTCCCGGAACGAGGGATGGACCCGGGCCATGAAGGCTTCGGCGGAAATCATCCGCGTCTCCCCGACGCCCATCATCTCGGCCATATAGTCGGAGAGCCGGACCTCGCCCCGATCAAGGTCCCATTCCCAGACGCCGCAGCGGGCGCCCTCCACCGCCACGCGGAAACGACGTTCCGTCTCGGCCCATTCGCGTCCGGCCCGGGCCGAGCGGACCTGCTGCAACAGGACCGCCAGCAGAACGAGGACGCCGACCACGAGGGGCGTCATCAGCACCCAGACGTCATCCAGAAGGGCGGTGGCCCCGACGGCATCGGGCCGGGCGGCGATGACCATCAGGCCGGTGTCACCGACCGGCACGGCGACGCGGCGGAAGCCGGGGCCTGTGTCCGGCAACACGCTGTGCACCCGGCCGTCTGCTTCGGGCTCCGGTCCGGTCAGGCCTGTCCAGAGCGAGGTCCGGTCGGCGGTCTGCTGTCCGGCCCCGATCACCTTTGATCCGACGCGCAGCGCGAGGATGCCGTTCTCGGGCGCCCGGGCTTCAGACGGCAGGTCGACGCGCCCGACCGCGTCCCGCCCGTCTGCGGTCGTCCGGCGGATCAGCAGGCCTTTGCCGTCCGGTGTCGCCAGGGGCGGACCGCCCCGGGCGGGGAGGGGGCGAAAGGCGGCGGAGGGCGCGCCGCGCGCAATCCCGATCTCTCCGGAGGGCTCGACGAAGGCCACGGCGAGGGTGTCCGGCAGGGCGACGGATGGCCCGGCCAGAGCCAGCTCCACCGTGCGAAGGCGCAGAAGGGTCTCGGCCGCCAGATGTCCGGCCTCGGCCGCCATGGCCCGATCCTCAAGCCGGTCGGATTCTCGCACCGGCTGGGCCAGTTCGCGGCCGAACAGCAGGACATAGCTGGCCACGCCGAGGGCTACGACAAGGATCAGCACCCGCACCCATGCGGGTGAGGCGCGACCCCGGTCGGCCCCTCGCCGTCCCGTGGGATTGATGCGTCGCTCTGTGGCGCGCAAGCGTCTTCTCCCGGCCCGAACTGTCTTCGAACGGGGAATCTAGGCTGCGTCGGCTTCCCGTGTCGAGGTGCCGAATACCGGTGTCAGGCTGCCTGTGTCGCGCGGGACTCGGCCGGCGCGTCGGGGAGGGGTTCGGCGCGGCCCGACATGCGGGTCGTGGCCTGTTCGGTGACAGGAGCGACGGTGGTGGTCTCGGTCACGTCGCGCACCAGATCGCGCGCCACCCCTGCCAGACGGCGCATTTCGGGCGGGGCGTCGTCGGGCACATCGGCCACGGCGGCGATCATGGCGTTGGCGAGGTCCAGAAGGCGCGGAGCCGCCGCGATCAGCCGCGCCTGATATTCGATGCGCTGGGGATCCCGATCGTACTCCGCCCCGGGCACCCGCCAGCCCCCCCAGTCCTGGGGATCGGTGACCACCACCGGATAGGTTCCGGGAAAGGGATGGTGCGGGCAGTCTTCGGCCGCCTGCCACTTGTTGCGGGCCCGCAGCAGCCGCCAGCGGGCATTGTCTCCGGCTGTGGCTCCGGGGTCCTCGGTCGGCACCGCCAGCTCCTGGGCGAGGAATTCCCGGCCCAGTCCGACATCGTAGGTGACCCGCACCGGCTCATCGAAACCCTTGGCCCAGACCGGCTGGACATGTTCGACCCGGGCCCAGACGCCGACGCATTCGACCCAGACCTTCTGACCCTTCTGGAATTGTGCGCGCGCCATCAGACCCTCCTTCGGTGGTTGCAGTATCGGCAGCGGGCGTTAGCGCCCCGTTGGGAAACGGGGTGAAGCAAGGGTGAAGACGGCGGGGATTCGGGCTAAGCCCTCCCCGAACAGCGGGAAAGGCACATCATGACATCGGCGGCGAACGACCTGCGGGACACCCTGACGCGGCTGGGCGTGCACCCCGACTGGCAGGACGGAGGCGTGGCCACGCGCTCGCCGGTCGACGGATCCTCGGCGGGTCCTCTGGCCGCGGTGACGGCCGGGGAAGTCGAGGCGGTGATTGCGCGCGCGGTTTCGGCCTTCGACGTCTGGCGGCGGTTGCCCGCACCGCGCCGGGGCGAGCTGGTGCGGCTGCTGGGTGATGAACTGCGAACGGCGAAGGACGAGCTGGCCCGGCTGGTGACGCTGGAGGCCGGCAAGATCACCTCCGAGGGCCTCGGCGAGGTGCAGGAGATGATCGACGTCTGCGACTTTGCTGTCGGCCTGTCGCGCCAGCTGTACGGCCTGACCCTGCCCAGCGAGCGCCCCGGCCATCACATGCGCGAGACCTGGCAGCCGCTCGGGCCGGTGGCGGTGATCACCGCCTTCAGCTTTCCGGTGGCGGTCTGGGCGTGGTATGCGGCGCTGGTGCTGGTGTGCGGCGATCCGGTGATCTGGAAGCCGTCGGAAAAGACCAGCCTCGTGGCGCTGGCGGTGCAGGCCGTGTTTGAGCGGGCGGTCACCCGCTTCGGCGAGGATGCTCCGGCGGGCCTCAATCAGGTGCTGATTGGCGGGGCCGAGGTGGGTCAGGCGCTGGCCCGCGATCCGCGCATTCCGCTGGTCTCGGCCACCGGCTCGACCCGGATGGGCAAGGCGGTGGCGGCCGATGTCGCCGGGCGGCTGGGCCGGTCGCTGCTGGAGCTGGGCGGCAACAACGCCATGATCGTCACCGAGACCGCCGATCTCGATATGGCCGTGCGCGCCATCGCCTTTTCCGC
>CAYNDG010000066.1:1196-8649 GCA_964395805.1 uncultured Brevundimonas sp. | reverse complement strand
ACGAACTGGTCGAGGTGACGCCCAAGTCGATCCGCCTGAGGAAACAGGTCCTGAACCCCAGCTTCCGCAAGAAGCGCGTCCGGCCCGAATAGGGCCTGCGTTTCTGCCGAACACGAAAAAGGGCGGCTCCAGCGGGAGCCGCCCTTTCTGTTTTCGGGTTGTCAGCCGATCAGGCGCGGCGCTTCACCAGTCCCAGCAGGAACAGCAGGATGATGGCGCCGATGGTGGCGACGATGGTCGAACCGATCCAGCCACCCCAGGCAAAGCCCAGCGCATTGGCGAGGAAACCGCCGATCACGGCACCGATGATACCGACGATCAGATTGGTCAGCAGGCCGTGGTTGCGGCCCATGATCTGTTCGGCCAGCCAGCCCGCGATAATGCCGACGATGATCCAGAAAATGATAGTCATGTGAGCTTCCTTCCTTTGAGCGTCCAAGCTGAAGCTTAAATGCGCTCCGCCGCGCCGGGTTGCATGGACGCCTCACCGGACTTCGCCTCGCGTACCGGTGTCATTCCCTCGTCACGCGATACCGGCACGGGGTTTGCCGCGTGGAGGGCGAGCCGTTCCGTTTCGGGACAGGTCGCAACACGGGGAAAAGGGCCATGGCCACTGACATCGATCTTCACCTTGGGCGCCGTCTGCGCCGCCGCCGCCGCCTTCTGGGCCTGACGCAACAGCAGCTGGCCAACCAGGTCGGCATCCGCTTCCAGCAGATCCAGAAATATGAGTGCGGCGCCAACCGCATCTCGGCCGCCCGCCTGTGGCAGCTGTCCGAGGCCCTGGAAACGCCCGTCAGCTATTTCTACGATGGCCTGACAGAGGCGCTGGAGCGCAGCGAGACCGCCGGGGGCGCGGGCGGCGAGATGTTCTCCCGCAAGGAAACGCTCGACCTGATCCAGGCCTATTACCAGCTGGGCGAGCGTCCGCGCCGTCGCCTGCTGGATCTGGCCAAGTCGCTGCATTCCGAGGGCGACGCCGCGGCCTAGGGTACGATCGTTCGGGACAGACCCCGGCGGGGTTCTGGCGAGAGCGTGAATCGTGCCCGGGCTCTTAATGGGTGACGACGGGCGGCGGCGTCTGTATGCCGCCCACCCATGACCGCACATGAAGCCTTCGCCCTCGAGCTTGCCCGCGTCGCTGCCGACGTGACCCTGCCCCTGTTCCGCACCGGGGCTGTGGCCGAGGACAAGGGCCTGCCCGGCGCCTTCGACCCGGTGACCGAGGCCGACCGGGGGGCCGAGGCCGCCATGCGCCGCCTGATCGCGGCGACCTTTCCGGATCACGGCGTGGTCGGCGAGGAATATGGCGCCGACCGGCCCGATGCCGAGTTTGTCTGGGTGCTGGACCCCGTCGACGGCACCCGCGCCTTTGTCGCCGGCCTGCCGCTGTGGACCACCCTGATCGGCCTGACCCATCAGGGACGCCCGGTCGTGGGGGCCGTGGCCCAGCCGTATCTGGACGAGGTCTTCCTCGGCGGCCCGTCGGGGGCCCGCTGCGTCGCGCGTGGCACCGAGGCGCCGATTGCCACCCGCGTCTGTCCGAAGCTGAACGATGCGGTGATCGCGACCACCGACCCGGACATCTTCACCGGCGCCGAGATGGGCGCCTGGCGACAGGTCCGCGCCACGGCCCGCCTCGCCCGGCTGGGCTGCGATGCCTATGCCTATGCCATGCTGGCCTCGGGCCACATCGATCTGGTCGCCGAGACCGGGCTCCAGCCCTGGGACTGGACCGCGCTGGTCGCCCTGATCGAGGCCGCAGGCGGCCGGGTTACCGACTGGCTGGGCAACACCCCCCATGACGACGGCCGGATCCTTGCGGTCGGCGATGCGGCCCTGACAGATCAGGCCCTGCTGACGCTCCGCCGCGCGGTCGGCTAGACCGGTTCAGCCTGCGACTCCAGGGCCTTGCGCGCCAGTCGCGCCCGCCGCCACGCGGCCCACAGGAAGACGGCGGCACCCAGCCAGATGAAGCCGAACGACACCCCGCGCAGCCAGGTGAAGTCCTCGCCCTGGCTGACCCCGATGACGAAGCTGATGGTCGGGGCGACGAACTGCAGAAAGCCGATGGTGGTCAGGGGCAGGCGCCGCGCCGCCCACGAGAATAGCACCAGCGGTCCGACCGTCACCGGCCCGGCCATGGCCAGCCAGAAGGCCGCATCGGGACTGTCGAAGAACACGCCCGAACCCTGCATCTGCAGCCAGATCAGCCAGGCCAGACCGAACGGCGCCATCAGCAGGCATTCGACAAACAGGCCCGCCTGGGCATCGGCCCGCACGCGCTTGCGGATCACCCCATAGGCGGCGAACGACACCGCCAGCGTCAGCGAAATGAGCGGCAGCCGTCCGAGGGCCACGGCCTGCAACGCCACCCCGGCTGCGGCCAGGGCAATGGCCACCAGCCCCGCCCGGCTCAGTCGCTCGCGGAACAGCCAGGCCCCCAGCGCCATATTGAGCAGCGGATTCAGATAATAGCCGAGGCTGGTTTCCAGCGTGTGGGCGTTGTTAACCGCCCAGACGAACAGCGCCCAGTTCAGCGCGATCAAACCGGTCGACAGCATCAGCCAGCCCAGCGTGCGGCGATCGGCAAAGGCCGCCTTCACCTGATCCGACTGGCGCGCCCAAAGCACCAGAACGGCGGCCCAGACCAGACCCCAGACGGCCCGGTGACCCATGATCTCGAAGGCATCCGCCCCCGCCGCCCCCATGGGCTGATAGATCAGCGGCGACAGTCCCCACAGCACGTAGCACCCCAACCCCGCCAGCAGGGCCGCGCGGCCGTCCGGGGCGGCCGTCGTCATCAGACGGTCAGGCTACGATAGCCGTCAGCGGGCTTGATGGTGCCGGTCTCGTCCAGCAGCTGGGCAATCTGGACGGCGTTCAGCGCCGCGCCCTTCCGCAGATTGTCGGACACGACCCACAGGTTCAGGCCGTTCTCGACCGTCGGGTCCTTGCGGATCCGGCTGACGAAGACGGCAAAGTCGCCGGCCGCATCGACCGGGGTGACGTAGCCATCGGCCTCCTGCTTGTCGACGACCAGCACGCCCGGCGCCTCGCGCAGGATCTCGCGCGCCTCATCGGGCGATATCGGACGGTCGAACTGGACCGTGACCGATTCCGAATGGCCGACGAACACCGGCACCCGCACGCAGGTCACGGTCAGCTTGATCTCCGGATCAAGGATTTTGTGGGTCTCGGCCCACATCTTGGCTTCCTCGTCGGTATAGCCGTCGTCGCGGAACGATCCGATCATCGGAATCAGGTTGAAGGCGATCTGTTTGGGAAAGACCTTGGGCGTGGCGTCGCCGAGGCCATAGATGGCCTTGGTCTGGGTCCACAACTCGTCCATGCCTTCCTTGCCCGCGCCGGACACCGACTGATAGGTCGAGACCACGCAGCGCGTGATTTTCGCCGCGTCGTGCAGGGGCTTCAGCGCCACGACCAGCTGGGCGGTCGAGCAGTTCGGATTGGCGATGATGTTCTTCTTCCGCGCATCCCTGACCGCGTCGGGATTCACCTCCGGCACGATCAGCGGCACGTCCGGGTCCATGCGAAAGGCCGAGGAATTATCGATCACGATCGGGCCGGCCTTGCCGATCTTCTCCGACCACTCGCGGCTGACGTCTCCACCCGCGCTCATCAGCACCACATCGACGGTCGAAAAGTCGAACGTCTCCAGATTCTGGCATTTGACGGTCCGGTCGCCGAAGGCCACCTCGACGCCCTGCGATTTGCGCGAGGCGATGGCATGCAGCGCCGACACCGGAAATTTCAGCTCCTCCAGGATGTTCAGCATTTCCTGGCCGACATTGCCGGTGGCGCCTACGACGGCGACGCGATAGCCCATATTGGTATGTCCTTCGGACGCCCTGCGCGCGCGCCGCGGGCGCTCGCTGCTCAAGGGCAGGTGGGGAATGCAGGGTACGGTGCCCATGTAATCATTCCCCCGTTCCACGCAATCGCTTTTCAGCCCTCGCCCGGCCCGCTAAGCGCGGGACCATGGCTTCCCGTATCGAACGCGCCCACGCAAAAAAGCTGAAAGACGGCGCCCTCAAGTCCGATCCCGGACAGGCGCAGGCCCTGAAGGCCCTGGCGCGGCTGGAAAGGGACCTCGGCCGGCGCGGCCTGTTCGGCGGTGTGCCCGAGGTGCGCGGCGTCTATCTTTACGGCCCGCCCGGCCGGGGCAAATCCATGCTGATGGACCTGTTCTTCGCCCAGGTGCAGGAACCGCGAAAGACGCGTGCCCACTTCCACGCCTTCCTGTCGCGAATCCACGGCCTGATCCGCAGCTGGCGCGAGGGCGACAAGCGGACCCGCAAGGCCCTCTTCGGCCAGTGGAAGGGCGATGACCCGATCGGCCCCGTCGCCGCCCTGATCGCCTCCGAGGCGCGCCTGCTGTGCTTCGACGAGCTCCAGGTCACCGATATCGCCGACGCCCTGATCCTCGGGCGCCTGTTCCAGGCCCTGTTCGAGCACAAGGTGGTGCTGGCCGTCACCTCGAACCGGCGACCGCAGGACCTGTATCTGAACGGGATCAACCGCGAGCTCTTCATCCCCTTCATCGATCTCATCGAGGCCCGGTGCGAGCGGGTCGAGGTGGCGGGCGAGCGCGACTGGCGCATCGACCGGCTGGCGACCTCGCGCGTCTGGTACGCCCCGGCCGACATGGGCCGCCGGATGGCCTTCGACGGACTGTGGAACGACCTCAGGGGCGACCAGCCGGAAGAGCCGGCGCATATGGACGTGATGGGCCGCGACGTCGTGGTCGAACGCACCGCGGGAGGCATGGCCCGCGCCACCTTTGCCGAACTGTGCCAGCGGGCGCTGGGACCCAATGACTACCTCGCCCTGGCCGACCGCTTTCACACCCTGTTTCTCGAGGATGTGCCGGTCCTGCGTCCGGACGACCACGCCGCCGCCCGCCGTCTGGTGACCCTGATCGATGCCCTGTATGAAGCCCGGACACAGCTGGTGGTCCTCGCCGACGCCCCGCCCGAGGCCCTCTATCCCGAAGGACAGGAGACGTTCGAATTCGGCCGCACCGTCTCGCGCCTCAAGGAAATGACCGGCAAGGCCTGGTTGTCCGCCACAGGATCGCCGCCCTCGCCCCCTACAGCCTGACCAAACCCCAAAGGGAGATGTTGATGTTTCGTCGTTTGAGCGCCCTTGCGCCCCTGGTTGCCGCCCCGGCCCTGCTGATGGCCGCCGCTCCCGTCGCGGCCGCCGATCCGGGCGCAGCCCCCGCGTCCGCCCTCGTCCCCGCCTCGACACAGGACGCCTCCGTCGGCCTGACCCCGGCCGAGGTCCGCGCCTGGCTGACCGAAAAGGGCGCCACGGTCGAGGCGCCGCAGACCATCGAGGGCCAGACCCTTCTGCGGGTCAATGACGGCAGCGCCAACTGGCTGATCTTCTTCTACGGCTGCGACGCCACGGGCCGCTGCCAGGATATCCAGTTCGCCGCCAACATCGTGGCGGGCGGACTGTCGCTCGAGCGGATCAATTCCTGGAACCGCGAGCAGCGCTTCGTGAAAGCCTATCTGCAGTCCAACATCGACGGTACGCCGTCGGCCGTGCTTCAGTTCGACGTGCTGCTGCAGCCCGGTCTGGGCGCCGAACAGATGAATGACCCGACGGTCGTCTGGCTGGAGCTTCTGGCGCGGTTCGTCGAAAGCCTGACCACCCCGCCC
The DNA here is from genome assembly GCA_964395805.1 of uncultured Brevundimonas sp. Taxonomy (GTDB): domain Bacteria; phylum Pseudomonadota; class Alphaproteobacteria; order Caulobacterales; family Caulobacteraceae; genus Brevundimonas. The sequence continues at coordinate 2,959 of CAYNDG010000066.1, read as the reverse complement.
AACGAAACCACCGCCCCGCCCCCGGTGAACCTGCCCACGACCCGTCGGCCTTAGTAGATCAGGTCATCGGGCCCGGCACGGTCACCGGGCCCGCGCCGGACATTGGCGGCGAGCGCAAGACCGAAGGTCAGCACTCCGACCCGCCCCATGAACATCAAGGCGATGATGGTCGCCTTGCCGAGGTCCGTCAGGCCGCCGGTCACGCCGGTCGACAGGCCGACCGTGCCGATGGCCGAGATCGCCTCAAAGGCCAGCGCCTCCAGCGGGGCGTCCTCGAACCAGGCGAGGCCGAACACCGCCACGAACAGAACCAGCACGTAAAACGAGATTGAGGCGGCGGCCAGCTGGATGCGGTCCGGCGGCACCGCATGGCCCAGCACTCGGACCCGGGTCTGACCTCTCAAGGTGGCGACGACCAGCGCAACCAGCGTGGCCAGAGTGGTGGACTTCAGCCCGCCGCCCGTGCCCGCCGGTGAGGCGCCGAACATCATCAGCAGATACATGACCATGACCGTGCCGACCGCCAGCGGCCCGATGGGCACGGTGTTGAAGCCGACAGTCGTCGTGGCCGTCATCGCCTGGAAGAAGGCCGCCAGGGCGCGCTCGCCCCCCGACAAGCCCGCTATGGTCGGCTCAAAGACGTACAGCAGCAGTGTCCCGAAGGCCGAGAAGGCCAGCGTCGTCACAAGGATCACCCGGCTGACGAAGCCCAGCGCCTGCCTGCGCCCCCGAAGGTTCTCCCAGATGTCGGCAAACACCAGAAAGCCAATGGCGCCCAGATAGGCCAGAACCGCGACGACCAGATTGATGGCCGTATCGGCGCGGAAGTCCTCCAAGCTGTTGGCGAACAGGCTGAAACCGGCGGTACAGAAGGCCGAAACACTGTGGAAAATGCCGCTCCACAGGGCATTTTCGACCCCCGCTCGGGCGAACAGGACCCACAGGATGACCGCGCCGATGGCCTCGACGCACAGCACGAACCCGCCGATTTCCTTCAGGAACCGCCTCAGGTCGAAATCGGCCGGCAGCCCGAAGGCACCGATGGCGGCGTGCTGCTGGGCCAGGCTGAGCCGGCGTTTCAGCGCCAGCGCGGCAATCGAACCCAGCGTCATATAGCCGAGACCCCCGGCCTGGATCAGCGCCAGTATCACGACCTCGCCGAACAGGTTGAAACTGCCCCCGGGATCGATCGACACCAGCCCCGTCGTCGATACGGCCGAGACCGCGATGAACAGGCTGTCGATCAGCCGGACCGGTTCAGAATGGGCAAGGGGCAGGGCCAGCAGCAGCCATCCTACCATCATATAGCCCCCGTATCCGAGCAACAGCAGACGCGGCGTACTGAGTGTCCCCAGCCAGAGCCGCAAACCCCGAAATGCGCGTGTCATTGAGGATGTCTCCGGACGTCATGTCCGAAACGGCGCCCGATGCGCCGGGCAGCGGGGGCGACCGCAGCCGCCCCTTGCCGGGTCAGGCCAGCGAGGCGTCGATGTCCTTGCAGGCCTGGATCAGGCCCTGGACGGACTCGACCGACTTCTTGAACATCGCCTTCTCGTCATCATTGGTCGAGAATTCGATGACCTTCTCGACGCCGTTCGCGCCGATCAGGGCCGGGACGCCGACATAGAGGTCCGACAGGCCGTATTCGCCCGACAGCCAGACGGCGCAGGGCAGGACGCGCTTCTGGTCCAGCAGATACGACCGGGCCATGGCGATGGCCGATTCCGCCGGGGCATAGAAGGCCGAGCCGGTCTTCAGCAGGG
>CAYNDG010000066.1:920-1186 GCA_964395805.1 uncultured Brevundimonas sp. | reverse complement strand
CGATCTCGCCGCCGCCCTTCCTCGTGCGGTCGACGATGGCATCCAGTTCGCCCTGCGACAGGAAGCCGGCCGCGACCGCGTCGGGCAGGGGCAGGCCGCCGACGGTCGAGTGGCGCACCATCGGCACCATGTCGTCGCCGTGGCCGCCCAGGGTCCAGGCGTGGATGTCCTGGATCGACACACCGGTCTTCTCGGCGAGGAAATAGGCGAACCGGGCCGAGTCGAGCACGCCGGCCATGCCGACGACCTTCTCCCTGGGCAGGCCC
>CAYNDG010000066.1:0-901 GCA_964395805.1 uncultured Brevundimonas sp. | reverse complement strand
CCATGGCATCCAGCGGGTTGGTGATGCAGATGACAAAGGCGTTCGGGGCGTGGGCCTTGATGCCCTCACCGACGGCCTTCATGACCTTAAGATTGATGCCGATCAGGTCGTCGCGGCTCATGCCGGGCTTGCGCGGCACACCGGCGGTGACGATGCAGACGTCGGCGCCCGCGATGTCCTCATAGGCGTTGGCGCCCTTCAGGGCCACGTCGGTGCCGATCACGGCGGTGGCCTCGGCGATGTCCAGCGCCTTGCCCTGCGGCATGCCCTCGGCGATGTCGAACAGGATCACATCCCCCAGCGCCTCGCGCGCGCAGACGTGGGCCAGGGTGCCGCCGATCATTCCGGCACCGATAAGGGCGATCTTGGCGCGAGCCATGGGCAGTCTCCAGTCAGCGATGGGGAGGTAAAAAGTCTGGGCGGCGGTCTAGACCCGGGCGCACCGCACTGCAAGGCTGGGGCATGACCGCCTTTTCCGCCGACCCGGCCTTTGCAGCCGGATCCCTTGCCGTTGCCGACTGGCCGCTGTGTCAGGTGCGGCTGCAGGACGATGCGCGCTTTCCCTGGCTGATCCTGATCCCCCGGATCGCGGACATGGTCGAGATCGACGACCTGCCGCCCGCAGACCGGTCCCGGTTCCTCGATGAGGGCCTGCGCGCCGGAGCGCTGGTGCGGCGGATGGGCGAGGCTCAAGGACGGCCCATCGACAAGCTGAACCTGGCGGCGCTCGGCAATGTCACCGCCCAGCTGCACCTGCATGTGATCGGGCGACGGCGCGATGATCCGGTCTGGCCCGGTCCGGTCTGGGGGCGGGGCACAGCCCGACCGTGGTCTGACGCTGACCGTGAGACCCTGATGGCGATGATCCGCGAGGCCTAATCCGGTTTCGGGACCAGGCTGA
>CAYNDG010000065.1:6008-8659 GCA_964395805.1 uncultured Brevundimonas sp. | reverse complement strand
TGGAAGACGACGCCGCCCAGGATGTTGCGGATGGTGCCGTTCGGCGACTTCCACATCTTCTTCAGGCCGAACTCGGCCACGCGCGCCTCGTCGGGGGTGATGGTGGCGCATTTCACGCCGACGCCGTGCTTCTGGATGGCGTGGGCCGCGTCGATGGTCACCTGATCGTCGGTGGCGTCGCGGTGCTCCATGCCGAGGTCGTAATAGTCGAGTTCGAGGTCGAGGTAGGGGAAGACCAGCTTGTCCTTGATCATCTGCCAGATGATCCGGGTCATCTCGTCGCCGTCGATGTCCACGATGGGGTTGTCGACCTTGATCTTCGCCATGTGCGCTCTCTGTCTCTGGGGGAAGGAAATGTGGGGGCGGTATAGCGAGCCGCGCGCCGCTGTGAAACCCCGCCCCGTGTGCGGCACAGGGCGAGGGGAGCGGCCAGCCGCGACACCCCCCTCACACCGGTATCAGATTCCGTCACAGCCCCTGTCTCCGGTCGCGGACTAGTCTTGCGTCATGGGAGGCCTGACCATGACCACGACACCCGCGCGATCAGCACGCCCGAAGGCTGCCGCCGCCCTGGCCGCCGGGGGGCTGCTGGTTTCGGCCTGTGCCAGCGACGACCTCCTGTCCGATCCGCTGTTCTGGCAGGGGGTGTCGATCGGTGCGGATCTGGTGGCCCTTGCGCTGATCCTGGATTCGGATTGCTATACCCGGATCGACCCCCGGGGCTATCCGTATCAGGTCTGTTACGACGACCGGGAAGACCGGCCCCGACCCCATCCTCCACACAGGCCCCACAAACCCCGACACCGCTGACCCCTGAACCGAAGGAGCCCCACGATGTCCCGACCTCGCCTGATGGCCGCCGCACTGGTCGGCGCGCTCGGACTATCCGGCTGTAACGACCCGGCCCTGATGGAGGGCATCGCCATGGGGCTGAGCGAGGTGAACGCCCAGCTCGAGTGGGAAAACCGGAACTGCTACTACGCGCCGCCGCCCGGCAACCCCTATGGCACGCAGCGCTACTGCCCCGGGGACTATGGTTATGCGCCGCCCGTTACCGTCCACCCCGGCTCATGGCGGGACGACGACGACCGACGCGACCGCCGGGACCGTCGGGACCGCCGCCGCGACCGGGATCGGGACCGCGACGACTGACGCGCCACTGACGCCGCGTCCTAACCGCCGTGAAGCTGCTGCTTGACGCGTTCGGCCAAGGTCTTGATGTCCAGGGGCTTGGGCAGGAAGGAAACGCCGACCTCGTCCTGCAGCAGGTCCGAGAAGTCGCTTTCGGCATAGCCCGAGATGAACATCACCGGGATGTCGCCCAGCCACGGCCGGGCCCGCTTCAGCATCTTGGGACCGTCGAGGCCGGGCATGATGACGTCCGAGATGAGCATGTCGATCTGGCCGGCATGTTCCTCGGCGAGGGCCAGGGCCTCCTCACCGTCGCCGGCCTCGATCACCTCATAGCCGCGCTGGCGCAGCAGGCGGGCGGCGATGCCCCGCACGGCGGCCTCGTCCTCGACGAACAGGATGCGGCCGGCGCCGGACAGGTCGCGGGGCGCCTTGACCTTGATCTCGACCGGAGCGACGGCCTCCAGCTCGGCCGGTGCTGCCGCCGGCAGGAAGATGCGGAAGGCCGCGCCCGCTTCGTCCAGATTGGTGACATTGATGTGGCCCCCGGCCTGCTCGACAATGCCATAGACGGTGGCGAGGCCCATGCCGGTGCCCTCATTGACCGCCTTGGTCGTGAAGAAGGGCTCGAAAATCTTGTCGAGGATTTCGGGCGGTACGCCGGGGCCGGTGTCTGACACCTCGATCATGGCCACGTCACTGTCGGGGGCCTCGTGCCAGCCCATGGAGCGGGCCACGTCGGAGGTCAGCCTGCGGGTGGTGATGGTGACCACGCCGGCCCCCGGCTCGACCACGCCGCGCATCGCGTCGCGCGCATTGACGGCCAGGTTCATGACCGCGGTTTCCAGCTGGCTCTTGTCGGCCAGGGCGACCGGAGGATCGCGGCCATAATCGGTCTCGAGGCGCACATCCTCGCGCAGCAGGCGCCGCAGCAGGACGGCGAACTCGCCGACCAGTTCGCCCAGATCCAGACGCTCGCGCCGCACAGTCGACTTGCGCGAGAAGGCCAGAAGCTTGCGCACCAGGTCCGCCGCCCGGATGGCCGTCTGGCGGATCTCGTTCAGCCCCTCATAGGACGGATCGCCCACCGGGTGCCGTTCCAGCAGGCCTGACAGCTGCAGCTGGATGGCGGTCAGCAGATTGTTGAAGTCGTGGGCGACGCCCCCGGCCAGCTGGCCCACGGCCTGCATCTTCTGGGCCTGGGAGAGTTGCAGCTCCATCGACTTCTGGGCCGAGACGTCGAACAGCCAGATGCGACGCGCATCGTCCTCGGGCGCCACATAGAGATGCAGCATCCGATCGGGATGGGCCCGGGCCACCAGCTCGATGGGGCCGGCAGACCCGGCGGCCAGCCGGGCCCGGGCCTCGGTCACCCCGCCGGGCTCGAACAGATGGCCAAAGGCCGCGTCACGGGCCGAGGCCGGCCCGGTCAGCACGGCGAGGGCGGCATTGGGCTGCTCGACCCGACCGGCAAACAGGTCGTCGTGGCGGATGATGGCCGAGCCGAACGGCGCGCCGGC
>CAYNDG010000065.1:451-5984 GCA_964395805.1 uncultured Brevundimonas sp. | reverse complement strand
ATGGCCCTCGCGCAGGGTGCCCGTAGTGCGCGGGCGAGCCCCCTCAGCAGCCACTGACGGGTCGGCTGCGGCGCCGGCCAGCACGACCTCGGGGGCCGCGCGCACGAGGAACCGGCCCGGTCCCGCATGGCCGATCAGGGCCTCGACGTCCCGGTCCCCCAGCGGAATGAGTGCCCGACCCTGTTCCCCCGCCCGGGCCTGGGCGAAGGCCGTATAGAGGGCCTGGGCCGCCTTGCCATTGCGGCGGGGAAGGCTCGAGGTGGCGCCGTTCGCCTCACTCCAGGCCGCGTTGAAGGCCAGCATCCGCCCGTCGGACCAGACGAGGGCCGCGGGCTCGGCCAGGGCGTCCAGCATCTCGACGGCTGTGTCGCCCACGGGTTTGCGGGACTCGCTGCGGAAGAAGATCATCAGGCTGATCAGGGCCACGCCCCCGGCTGCCAGAATCAGGATCAGACCCGGCGCACTGAAGGGATTGGTGCGGAAGGCCGGATAGGCCATGGCGCCGACCACAAGGGCACAGCCGATCGCCATCAGAACCAGCGTCAGGTCGAATGGTGCACGCTGGGCCAGCGGCCGGGCCGGGGTGGTCATCCCGCTCTCTCCTGCGAGGCGAATCGCCTGTCCCCTTATGCCACATCCCGGGCGCAGAACCTCAAATGACCCGCTCATCGCCGCGGAAGCAGGGACGCAGTGATCTGGCCATCCTGCTCCGGGTTCAGGACCGGATCCCCCCTTCCGTGGGGAGGAGCGGATCGGGTTTACCGCCGGCGTTTCTGGAAGACGAAGCCGATCACCCGGGCGGCGGCCTCGAAATGCTCGCGGGGAATGGTCTCGTCGACATCGACGGAGGCGTAGAGGGCCCGGGCCAGGGGGACGTTCTCGACGATCGGCACCTTGTGCTCCCGCGCCACCTCCCGGATCCGGAGCGCCAGATTGTCGACGCCCTTGGCCACGCACACGGGGGCGGCATCGCCCTTGTCCGGCTCATAGCGCAGGGCGACGGAATAGTGGGTCGGGTTGGTGACGATCACCGTGGCCCCGGGCACATTCTGCATCATGCGCTTGCGGCTGCGCTGCATGCGGATCTGTTTCAGCCGCGCCTTGACGTGCGGATCACCCTCGGACTGTTTGTAGTCTTCCTTGAGTTCCTCCCGGCTCATGCGCATGCGTTTGGCAAAGCGCATGCGCTGCCAGAGATAGTCGGCCCCGGCCGTGACCGCGAGGAAGGCCAGGGTCGAGACCATCAGCCAGACGGCAAGGTCGCGGGCGAAGGGCAGGATGCTGGCCGGCGACATGGCGGCCATGTTCTCGAGCTCGCGCAGATGCGGCCGCAGCACCATCCAGCAGACCGCGATCACAGCCAGCAACTTGACGAAGGTCTTGACGAAATTCATCAGGCCGTCAGGGCCATAGATGCGTTTGATGCCCTCCAGCGGATTGATCTTCTTCCAGCTGGGTTTCATCTTCTCGGCGCTGAAAATCAGTCCGGACTGGGCCAGGTTTCCACCCACCCCCCCCAGGATCACCGCCAGCGCCAGCGCGCCGAGGAAAGGGGCCGCCGCCCACAGGGCCCGCATGCCGATCTCGACCCCCGCCCCGGCATCCAGCGCACCCATCATGGTGTGGGGCTGGGCGATGAAGGGCAGAAGGCTCTCGGCCATCATGCCGGCAAAGGGCCCCCCGGCCAGCAGCAGGACGGCGGCCGCCCCGAGGAGGGACAGGGCCGAGGCGATATCGGGCGATTTGGCAACATCGCCCTTTTTACGGGCCTCCGCGAGTTTTCGCGGGGTGGCCTCTTCTGTCTTGGACTCCGGATCCTGATCTTCAGCCACCGGATACTCCCGCGAACAGGCGGGCCAGACCCCGGTACCGGTCGATGAAGATTGTACCGACCACCCCGAGCGACAGGGTGAAGATCGACAGGCCCAGCAGGATGCTGAGCGGCGCGGTGGCGAAGAACACCTGGAACTGCGGCATGACCCGACCGACCAGGCCGGACGCCAGGTTGAAGATGATGGCGAAGACGATCACGGGCGCGGCCAGCTGGATGCCCAGCATGAAGCTGTCACCCAGTGTGCGTACGGCCAGCGTCACGAAATCTGCCGTGATCAGCGGCTGGACCGGGGCGATCAGCTGATAGGATCCGGCAAGGCCTGCCAGGAACAGATGGTGGGTGTTGGTCGCAAACAGCAGGGTCACCCCCAACAGCGTCAGAAAGGCCGAAAGGGTCGATCCCGGCTGGGCCTGCATCGGGTTGGTGCTCTGGGCAAAGCTGAGCGTGGTCTGCAGCGACACCACCTCGCCCGCCGTGGCCAGGGCCGTCATGAAGGCCCGGAGGATCGCGCCGATCATCAGGCCGGTGGCAACCTCGCGGATCACCCAGCCCGCCATGCCCCCGACGCTGGCGGGCAGGGCCGGCAGGGAGGGCGCGGCGATCGGCCAGACGACCAGGGTTATCACAAGCGCCAGAGACAGGCGGATGCGCGGGGGCACATAGGTCTCGCCCAGCCCCGGGAGCAGCATCAGTATGGCGCCGAGCCGCGCGAAAACGAGGGCGGCACCCCAGACCTGATCGGCGGTGGCGTAGCCGTCCACCCGCCTACATGCCCGCGATGCGGGCGGCGATGGTCTGCATAAAGCTGCCCAGCAGGGCGCCCATCATGGGCAGGAACAGCAGCAGGGAGATGAAGATGGCCAGGATCTTGGGCGCATAGATGAGGGTCTGTTCCTGGATCTGGGTCAGGGCCTGGAACAGGCCGATGCCGACGCCGACCAGCAGGGCGACGACCAGGGCCGGCGCGCACAGCTGGATGGTCAGCCACAGGGCATCGCGCCCCACGTCCATGACCTCGGCACCATTCATTGCTCAGAACTCTCCAGACCGGCACGCGTACCCGGCAGAAACTGCCGGGACCGTGGTTAACGCCGCCCTAACGACGCGCCCTTTTCGCTGGCCCGACCCTTGCGGAAACGGGGATCAAAGGAGTGCGGACCATGCTGGATCGCTGGATTTCGACCCGTAACGAGACAACCGCCATCGCGCGGGGCGGCTGGCTGGATGCCATCCGGTTCATCGTGGCCTTCCTGATCGTCCTGCATCACTTTCAGGCGGCGGGCCCGATTGCGCTGGCCGAGGGGCTGCATCCGGCGTTCGAGCACACCGGTTTCCTGCTGACCAATCTGTTCATCATCGACAGCGGCTATGTGCTGATGCGGCTGTATTCGCAGAGCCTGGCGTCGGGTCAGGTCAGCCCGGGCGAGTTCCTGACGCGGCGTGTGCTCCGCGTCGTGCCGGCGCATCTGATGATGGGGCTGGCGCTGGTGGCTCTGGTGGTCGGCAGTGCCGCCATCGGTCTGGCCCCGCGCAATCCGGAATGGTTCGACTGGAGCCAGCTGCCCGCCCAGCTGGGATTGGTGCAGGCGTTCGGTATCCCCGGCGGGCTGGGCTGGAACGCCCCGACCTGGTCGATCTCGGCCCTGATCGGCTGTTACCTCGCCTTTCCGTGGATCGTGCGTGGCTGTGCCCGCCTCAGCCCCTGGACCTGGCTGGTGCTGGGGATCGGCCTCTATCTGATCGCCAATGAGCTGGCCCGGGCCCTGCTGGGCTATCCCGTCTATCAGATGCCGATGAAGTTCGGCTTCTTCCGCGCCCTGCCGCTGTTCTTCCTCGGCATGGCGCTGGCGGCGTTCGCGCACCGCGTCTGGATCAATCCGAAGCTGGCCCGCTGGGTCGGGGTGCTGGCGACCGTCGGCCTGATCACGCTGCAGTTCGACGGCAAGAATGCCCTGCCCAGTCTGGTGATGATCGCGCTGATCATTCTGGCGGCCGGGGCCATTCCGGTCGCCCGCCCCTCGCGCCTGATCGAGCGGGCGGCGCTGGTGTCGTTTTCGATGTTCATCAGCAATGAGGTGGTGCGGATCGCCTGGTTCGGCGTGGCCAATGTCGCCATCGCCCGGCTGAACCTGTCCGAGCCCGTGCAGTGGGCGCTGTGGGTCGCGGGCGTCGGCATGGCGGTCGCCTTTGCCTTTGCCTTCCACCACCTGGTCGACGGCCCGCTGCAGGACTGGCTCAAGGCCCGGACCCGCCACCGCGCTCCGCCCCGGACGAAGGCCGTCAGATCGGCATACGCATGATTTCCTGATAGGCTTGGATCATCTGGTCGCGGACGGCCATGGCGGTTTCCAGCGAGGCCTCGGCCGAGCTGATGGCGGTCACCACATCGATCAGGCTGCCCTGCCCCTGGACCACCTGGGTCATCTGGGCCTCGGCGGCCCGGGTCTGGGTTGTGGCGCTGGCAATGACGTTCTGCACCAGATCGGAAAAGCCGGGCCCGTCGGTCGGAGCCACGGCCCCCGCAACACCGGTTCCCTGGGCGGCCTGGTAGGCGCGGGCGGCGGCGATCGGATTCATGGCGGCCTATCCCCTATTTCTTCAGGATTTCGAGCAGGCGGCTTTCCATGGCGCGTGCCGTCTCGATGATGTTGAGGTTGGCCTCATAGGCGCGCTGGGCCTCGCGCATGTCCATGGCCTCGACCAGGGTGTTGACGTTGGGCCGCATCACATAGCCCTCGGCATTGGCGGCCGGGTGGGACGGGTCGTAGTCCATGCGGAACGCGCCCTGATCAGGGCGAACCTCGGCCAGCACGACCCCCGTCACGCCATCGACGGTGCGGGACTGAAAGACCGGCACCTGCCGGCGATAGGGCTCGCCCCCCGCGACCGGCGAGGTCGAATCGGCGTTGGCGATGTTCTCGGCGATGACCCGCATGCGCGACTGCTGGGCCTTCATGGCGCCCGCGGCCACGGCCATGGCGGGGTTCCTTGGGGGGACGGGATCGGGCATGGGTCAGCCTTCCTTCAGCCGGGGCTCAGCGACCCGGCGGCCGCGCGGCCATCCGCAGCAGGGCCATGGATTTCTGGTAGAAACCGATCGCCGCCTCATAGGCCATGCGGCTCTCGGTCATCTTGAGCATCTGCTCCTCGACCACGACCGAGTTGCCATCCAGCGTGGTCTCGGAATCGGGTGCCGATTTGCTTTCGAAACGCGCGACCTGCCCTTGCGGCGCGATGTGCATGGCGCTGGTGCGCATCATCTGCACCCCCTGGCCTCGCGCCATGGCGGCTGCGATGTCGGTCGGCTGTTGCAGATCGCGGGCGACATAGCCGGGGGTGTCGGAGTTGGCGACATTCTGGGCGACGACCCGCTGGCGCTCGTCCAGCCAGGACAGGCGGCCCTTGATCTGGCTCAGCAGTGGCAGGTCGGTGAAGCCCACGGACATCGCTCCGGACGTGAGTCGTCCCATGAAGATGGGCAGAAAATGCCGTGTGCATGGTTAATGGGACGTTATCTATACGGGTCATTAACCACGATGGCCGACATCTGGCGGGCCGGACGACCGATTCCGGCGGGACCGGCGGCGCATGAATTTCCTCGATCTGTTGCGGGCATTGTTCGCCCTGGCCTTCACCCTGGGCATCATCGGCCTGGCCGCCTGGGCGGCGCGCCGCTATGCACCGCAGTTGCTGGCCCGG
>CAYNDG010000065.1:0-350 GCA_964395805.1 uncultured Brevundimonas sp. | reverse complement strand
ATCGACAATGAGGAACGCCTGCTGGTGCTGGGCGAGGGCCGCGAACTGATCGAGCCGCGGGGATCGGACCAGTGAAACTGTCCGGCCTCTTTGTCGTCCCTACGCGTGCCGAGCTGGCCAGGGCGGCCAGGCTGTCGCTGATCGCCACCCTGCTGTGCATGCTGTGGCCGCTGGGGGCGTTTGCCCAGGACGTCGCCTCGGGCGGGGCGGCGATCAATGTCGATCTGGGCACCGGAGCCGGACTGACCGAGCGGGTCGTGCAACTGGTCGGCCTGATGACCGTGCTGTCGCTGGCGCCGTCGATTCTGATCATGATGACCTCATTTACTCGGTTTATCATCGTTTTGGGG
>CAYNDG010000064.1:0-8679 GCA_964395805.1 uncultured Brevundimonas sp. | reverse complement strand
AAAATGGTGCGGTGCACAAAAATGCCTTGCATTCCCTTCGCACTTGCACCATATGGCACATCAACGCCCCGGAGTTTTGCGTGGGGTGGACCTTTCAGAGCGGCGCAGGCCGCCACCGAACCAGGAGATGTGACCATGGCTGACACTGCCGAGACCACCAAGAAGACCGTCGAGACCGCCACTGCCAAGGCGCAGGCCCAGGCTGAAAAGATCCAGGCTGCCGGTGCGCAGGCCGTGCGTGAAGGCATGGACAAGTCGCTGGCTTCGATGAGCGAGCTGAGCGTTCACGCCAAGAAGAACCTGGACGCCGTGGTCGAGTCGGCCGCCGCTGCCCAGAAGGGCACCGAGGCCCTGACCAAGCAGGCCGCCGCCTATTCGCGCAAGTCGTGGGAAGACGGCATCGCCGCCGCCCAGCAACTGACGCAGGCCCGTTCGGTCCAGGAAATGATCGAGCTGCAGACCAGCTTCACCAAGTCGGCCATCGAGCTGTACGTGGCGGAAATGAACAAGGCCGCTGAAGTCCTGACCGCTTCGGTCAAGGACAGCTTCAAGCCGATCAACGAGCGCGTCACCGCCTCGGTCGAGAAGTTCCAGGCCGCTCGCTAACCCCGAGCTTCCTGACGGAACAGGAACGGGCCCCGGTGGAAACGCCGGGGCCCGTTTGCGTTCAGGGCCATTTTTCATGGGACGGCCGCCGGGCCGTCAGATTTCACAAGGACCTGTGACTGGACGCCGCTTCAATTCGGGACATGATGACCTAAATGATCAGTTCTTCCCCGAACCGGACGTCGAATGCCCCAGAACCGGCCTGATGAGACGGGTGGGGGTCGCGGGACCGCTGTCGTCACCGAGACCCGCCCCAAGCTGAAAAAACCGTCGCTGTATCGCGTTCTGATTCTGAACGACGACTACACGCCGATGGAATTCGTCGTCTATGTGCTGGAACGCTTCTTCGGAAAGAGCCGCGAGGACGCGACTCGCATCATGCTGCTCGTGCACCAGAACGGTGTGGGGGTGTGCGGGGTGTTCACCTATGAGGTGGCCGAGACCAAGGTCGCCCAGGTGGTCGAGACGGCCCGGCGGCACCAGCACCCCCTGCAATGTACGATGGAAAAGGACTGAGAGGAGCCTTCGCCCATGCCTTCATTTTCCCGTCCTCTCGAAGAGACGCTGCACCGCGCGGTGGCCTATGCCAATGAGCGCCGCCACGAGTATGCGACGCTTGAGCACCTGCTGCTGGCGCTGATCGACGACCCGGATGCCTCGGTCGTCATGGGCGCGTGCAACGTCGATCTGGCAGCGCTGAAGGTGGCGCTGACCCTTTATGTCGACAACGACCTGGCGGCCCTGACCACGGCCGACGGCGATGACGCCAAGCCGACCGCGGGTTTCCAGCGGGTAATCCAGCGCGCGGTCATCCATGTGCAGTCCTCGGGCCGCGAGGAGGTGTCCGGCGCCAATGTGCTGGTTGCCATCTTCTCGGAGCGCGAGAGCCACGCCGCCTACTTCCTGCAGGAGCAGGACATGACCCGCTATGACGCGGTCAACTATATCGCGCACGGCATTGCCAAGCGGGCGGGGGCGTCGGAGACCCGGCCCGCCAAGGCGACCTCGCCCGAGGATGCCGAGGATGCGGCGGCGGCCAAGTCGGGCAATGAGGCGCTGGAAGCCTATTGCGTCGACCTCAATGAGAAGTCGCGCCAGGGCAAGGTCGATCCGCTGATCGGTCGCCAGAGCGAGGTCGAGCGCTCGATCCAGATCCTGTGCCGGCGGACCAAGAACAATCCGCTGCTGGTCGGCGATCCGGGCGTCGGCAAGACGGCCATCGCCGAGGGTCTGGCCAAGAAGATCGTCGACGGCGAGGTGCCGGATGTCCTGAAGGACGCGACCATCTTTTCCCTCGACATGGGGTCGCTGCTGGCCGGGACGCGCTATCGCGGGGATTTCGAGGAGCGGCTGAAGCAGGTCGTCAAGGAACTCGAGACCCACGACAACGCCATCCTGTTCATCGACGAGATCCATACGGTGATCGGCGCGGGGGCGACCTCGGGCGGGGCTATGGATGCCTCCAACCTGCTGAAGCCGGCGCTGGCGTCAGGCAGCCTGCGGTGCATGGGCTCCACCACCTACAAGGAATACCGCCAGCATTTCGAGAAGGACCGGGCCCTGGCCCGCCGCTTCCAGAAGATCGATGTGCATGAGCCGACGGTCGAGGACACGGTCAAGATCCTGCGCGGGCTGAAGTCCTACTACGAAAGCCACCACAAGCTGCGCTACACCGAGGCGGCGATCCGCACGGCGGTCGAGCTGTCGTCGCGCTATATGTCGGACCGGAAATTGCCCGACAAGGCGATCGATGTGATCGACGAGGCCGGCGCCAGCCAGATGCTGCTGCCCGAGTCGCGGCGCAAGAAGACCATCGGCCAGAAGGAGGTCGAGGCCGTCATCGCCCGGATGGCGCGGATCCCGCCGAAATCGGTCTCCAAGTCCGACACCGAGAGCCTGAAGGAGCTGAAGGGCGATCTGGAGCGGGTGGTCTATGGCCAGGAGCAGGCCATCGACCAGGTGTCCTCGGCCATGAAGCTGGCGCGGGCCGGGCTGCGCGAGGCGAACAAGCCGATCGGCAGCTTCCTGTTCAGCGGGCCGACGGGCGTGGGCAAGACCGAGGTGGCCAAACAGCTGGCGGCGACGCTCGGCATCGAGATGCTGCGCTTTGACATGTCGGAATATATGGAGCGGCACACCGTCAGCCGGCTGATCGGGGCGCCCCCCGGCTATGTCGGGCACGACCAGGGCGGGCTGCTGAGCGATGCTGTCGACCAGAACCCCCACGCCGTGGTGCTGCTGGACGAGATCGAGAAGGCCCACCCGGACGTCTACAACATCCTGCTGCAGGTGATGGACAACGGCATGCTGACCGATGCGCTCGGCAAGAAGGTCGACTTCCGCAATGTGGTGCTGATCATGACCACCAACGCCGGGGCGGCCGACAATGCGCGGGCGGCGATCGGCTTTGGCCGGGGCAAGGTCGAGGGCGAGGACGACAAGGCCATCCAGCGCCTGTTCACGCCCGAGTTCCGCAACCGGCTGGACGCGATCATCACCTTCAAGGCGCTGGGCGCGGATACCATCCGCCAGGTGGTGACCAAGTTCATCCTGCAGCTGGAGGCCCAGCTGGGCGATCGCAACATCACGCTTGAGCTAACGGATGAGGCGACCGACTGGCTGGCCAAGAACGGCTTTGATGAACTGTATGGCGCGCGGCCGCTGGGCCGGGTGATCCAGGAGCACATCAAGAAGCCGCTGGCCGATGACATCCTGTTCGGACGGCTGACCAGGGGCGGGCATGTCAGGGTGGCGCTCAAGGACGGCAAGATCGTCTTCGACATCTCGGGCACCGAGGCGGCGGCGAAACAGGCTGCCGATGCGGACGCCGACGCGGACTGAAACTGATGTGAGCCACGAAAAAGGGCCCGGAGAGCGATCTCCGGGCCCGTGGTCTGTCAGGGGATGCGGTTAGCGGCGGCGGCCCAGCGCGCCGAGTACCACGGCCAGACCGGCGATGACGCCGGTGGTCAGCAGCGGCTTGCGGCGGGCGAAGTCCAGACCCTTGCGGGCCGTGTCCTGATAGTCGGCGGGGGCCCGGGCGACGAGTCCGTCGAGGCCGTCGATGACGCGGCCATAGGCGTCGCGCGCCTTGCCCTTGTACTCGGTCAGATGCCCCTCGACCTGCTGCTTGCGGTCGCCGGTCAGGCGGCCGAGGGCAGAGCGGGCCTTGCCGAGCGTCTTCTCACCGGCGCCTTCGATACGTTGGTCGGTCATGCATAGTCTCCTGATGCGGATGGGGAGGTCCCTGCTCAAGCGCATGCGAGGGGCGGGAGTTCCGCCGATGACCTGCGACATAGCGGCGCCGGGTCAGGTGGCGCGGGTGACTTCGTTCAGGCTGGAGCGGAGGGCGGACACATCGGTGAGGTCGGCGTCCAGCCGGGCGTGTTCGCGGGTCCAGATGGGCAGGGCCTCGGCAAGGATCGCGCGGCCCGCGTCGGTCAGGGAGGCCCTGCGGCTGCGGCGATCCTTGGCGTCGGTCGTGGTCTTTACCAGCCCCTTCCGTTCCAGCGGCTTGAGGTTGGCGGTGACGGTCGAGCGGTCCATGGCCAGCAGTTGAGCCACCGCGCCCAGGGTCGGGGGCTCGGGACGGTTCAGGCCGTTCAGCAGGCTGAACTGGCCGCTGGTCAGGCCCACAGGGGCGAGGGCCACATCGAACCTCCGGGCCAGAACCCGCGCGGCCCGCTGGGCATGCAGGCACAGGCAGTGGTCGCGGACGTGAAGGGTGGCCTGAAACGGCATCGGGTTTGACATGGGATCAATTACATTGATATCAACCTATAAGTCAAAAGGAGAGAGACATGCCGACCGTCACCGCCTTCCAATGGGTTCCGCCCTTCGCCGAGGGGCTGGTGCGGGATCTTCGCGTGCGCTGGGCGCTGGAGGAGACGGGGCTGACCTATGAAGACCGGCTGCTGGGCTTCGAGGATACGGCAACGCCCGAGTACCGCGCATGGCAACCGTTTGGTCAGGTGCCCGCCTATCGGGATGGAACGGTCGAAATGTTCGAGAGCGGTGCCATCGTCCTGTGGATCGCCCAGTCTTCGGATCAGCTGATGCCCGCCGACCCCGCCGGCCGCGCCATGGTCATGACCTGGATGTTCGCGGCTCTGAACAGCGTCGAGCCGTCGATCTCAGAACTGTCCGGAATCGATCTGTTCCACGCCGACGAGGCCTGGACCAGGGAGCGACGACCGCAGGTTGAGGCCCGGGTGCGTCAGCGGCTCGCCGCCCTGCAGACGGCGCTGGGCGACCGCCCCTGGTTGGTCGAAGGCCGCTTCAGCGCGGCCGACATTCTGATGACCCATGTGCTGCGTGCGCTGCGCCATACCGACATTGTCGCGGACTATCCGGCGCTGGCCGACTATGTCGCCCGGGCCGAAGCCCGCCCGGCGTTCCAGCGGGCGTTGGCGGACCAGATGAAGCCGTTCCGGGAACACGCCCCGGCCTGAGCCGGTCGCAGGCCCGTCCGGGGACACGCGTCAGTTTGTGGGAGGTGCGGGATGGCCCGTCTTGTCTATGGAATGAATGTCTCGCTGGACGGCTATGTCGATCACGAGAAGTTCGGGCCCGACGAGGTCCTGTTTCGCCACTTCATCGAACAGGTCCGCGGCTCGGCGGGCAGTATCTACGGGCGCCGACTGTATGAGATCATGCGTTACTGGGAACAGGATGATCCTGAATGGACGCCGGATCTGCATGAGTTTGCCGAGGCGTGGCGCGCCGAACCCAAATGGGTCGTGTCGCGCACCCTGACGTCGGTGGGGCCCAATGCGACGCTTGTCGCCGACGATGTGGAGGGCCTGGTGGGCCGCCTGAAGCAGGAGCGGGAGGGCGACCTCTATGTCGGCGGGCCGGTGCTGGCGCACAGTCTGACCGGGCTGATCGATGAGTATCGCCTGTGCGTTCACCCCGTCGTGCTGGGCGGCGGCGATCCCCTGTTCGCCGGTCCCCGGCCGCCGCTGCGCCTTGTCAGGCATCGCCGGATCGGCGGTGAGGCGATAGAGCTGACCTACGTCCCGGCCTGAGCGGCACCTGCGGCGCCCGAACCCGTGAGCGCCGCGCGCTCGGCGGCAGTCAGGTGGCGCCAGCGGCCTTCGGGGAGGCCGTCGAGGGTGATGGGGCCAATGTGGGTGCGCCACAGGTCCATGACGCGCAGGTCCAGCATTTCGCACATGCGGCGGATCTGGCGGTTGCGGCCCTCGCGCAGCACGAAGCGCAGGCACAGCGGGCCGATCTGCTCGACCTCGGCGCGCTTGAGATTGCGACCGTCGAGCGCCAGACCGAAGCGCAGGCGGGCGATCTTGGAGTCCGTCAGGGTGCCGCGTACCCAGACCTGATAGGTCTTGGGCAGGTCGGCGTCGGGGCCGATGACGGCCTTGGCCACCACCCCGTCGGTCGACAGGATCAACAGACCGCGCGAGTCCTCGTCCAGCCTTCCGATGGGGGGCAGGCTGTCGCGCGAGGAGGGCAGGGGGCCGTCGCCCAGCTGGGCCGCCGCCGTCAGCAGGCGGGCCGCCGGAATCTTGCCGGGCTCGGGCTGGCCCGAGACATAGCCCATCGGCTTGTGCAGCAAGAGGGTCATGGCCGAGCTGAGGCGGCGGGTGGCGTCGTCGGACAGGACCAGCGTCTGGCCGGGCAGGATCTTGCGACCGGAATCGGTGACGACCTCGCCGTCGATCTGCACCAGACCCCCCGCGATCAGGCCCTCGGCCTCACGCCGCGAGCAGACCCCTGACTGGGCCAGCCATTTGTTCACGCGGACCGGCTCGTCGCCGGCGTACTGCCCTGTCCAGGCCATGAGCGTCCCTCTTGCAGGGCCTGCCTTAGAGCAAGGGCACGGGCGCCGCCAACCCCTGTGAAGATCAAGAAAAATGCGCCCTGCATAAAGCATTGTCAGGAGAACGCGCGTTGACTGTGAGTAAAGACTTCCTATATCAGGTCCCTACCAACCGAACCGCGCACGCCTCGCGCCCCGTGATTCAAGATCACGGGACCTGATCGATTTTACCGATTTGAGGCGCCGATCCCCGATTGTCTTGGGAGCGACGCCGCTCGGGCGTGGCCACAACAGAAGGATATATTTTGAAACCTCAATCCGCCAACAAATCTTCCAGCCGCAATCGTTTCCAGCGCGTTCCGACCCGCGCCCGCATCGGCCTGGCCATGCGCCGCGACATGAATTTCGGCCCCCTCGGCGATGTCGAGCCGATGATCCAGGCCGGTGGCCTGTCGATCGCGCCGATCTCGACCGGTGAGGCCAGCCTGCACGTCAATGGCGTGACGGTCCTGCCGACCGCCAGGGCCCGGGATCTGGAGAGCGGCGACCTGAAGGCGCTGGTGGTGCCGGGTGGCCATTCGGATGAAGCGGGCGACAAGGCCGTTCGCGCGTTGATCGAGACGGCCCGGAGCCGGGGCGTACCGGTCTTCGCATTCGGCGAGGGCGTTGTGCACGCGACGCGCGCCGCCGGGGCCAATCCCTCCGACTATGTGGATGCGCCCGCCGTTGTCACGGATGGCAACGTCGTGACCATGCTGGCCGACCGGGACGCCCTGTCGGCGGCGACCGCCCGCATCGGCTGAGGGCGTTCAGACCGAGCGGAACAACAGTCCGAGGTTGTTGGCGGGCAGGGCGGCGCGGTGCGTCAGTCTGAGTCCGTTCGCCTTCGCCTCGCTCACGACGTCTTCGAGGGCGCGCAGACCCCATGCCGGGTCGCGCGCCCTCAGGCTTTCGTGGAAGGCCAGATTGCTGGGCGCGGTCTCGACATCGGCCTCGACATAGGGGCCGTAAAGGGCCAGCAGGCCGCCGGGCCGGACCAGCCGCTCGCCGGCCAGATTCATCAGCCCGACCGTTGCAGACCAGGGGCTGATGTGGATCATGTTGATGCACAGGACGACATCGAACGGGCCGTCCGGCCAGGTCGCTGGATCGGCCGCATCGAGCCGGAGGGGCGGCAGGAGGTTTTCCGGACCGTGGACTGCCCGCCAGTCCGCCAGCGTCGCTACCGCCCCGGCACTGAAGTCGGTCGGGAGGACGCTGAGGCCCTGATGGGCCCGGGCAAGGGCCAGCCCGTGTCCGCCGGTGCCGGTTGCGACCTCGAGCAGGCGACCGCGTGCCGGAAGGTGGGGTGCGAGGAGGCGCAGGATATGCGGCAGGTTTCGTTCGCCAGCCGGGGTTAACAGGTCCGGATCGTGTTCAGCGTTGCCGTTCGTCAAAAAAAATCTCCATCACA
Organism: uncultured Brevundimonas sp.; assembly: GCA_964395805.1. Taxonomy (GTDB): domain Bacteria; phylum Pseudomonadota; class Alphaproteobacteria; order Caulobacterales; family Caulobacteraceae; genus Brevundimonas. The sequence goes on along the minus strand of CAYNDG010000064.1, from coordinate 841 downwards.
TCCGTGCCGGAAGTAACCGGTTACAGCCATGTCACATGCCGGGAGCGGACGGTGTATGTGGCACGGGCGGTCAAAACTTGCAGCAGTTGACCTTTGGTCCGCGAGGATGTTTGAGCGTGTAACAGGGCGTGATCGTTGCGCCCGCTGGGGGCAGTCTGGCGAAGATCAGCGCCCCCGTCGACGTTCAGGAGCGCGTTTGAATGGCCCAGTCCCCCCTTCCCGGGTTGCACCCGGCCCCGACCCGTCACGCCCGGCTGGTGGCCTGGGTCGAGGAGATCGCCCGGCTGACGAAGCCCGCGCGCGTGCACTGGTGCGACGGCTCGGAGAGCGAGAAGGCCGCGATCGTCGCCGATCTGATTGAAAAGGGCACGCTCAGGGCCCTGGACCCGGTCAAGCGTCCGGGCAGCTATTATGCCGCGTCGGACCCGCGCGATGTGGCCCGGGTGGAAAGCCGCACCTTTATCTGCCCTGCTGATCCGAAGGACGCCGGTCCGACCAACAACTGGGCCGAGCCGACCGAGATGCGGGCGCGGCTGGACGGTCTGTTCGACGGCTGCATGGCCGGGCGGACCATGTATGTGGTGCCGTTCTGCATGGGGCCGCTGGGCTCGGAGATCAGTGCGCTGGGCGTCGAGATCACCGACAGCGGCTATGTCGCCGTGTCGATGGGCATCATGACCCGCATGGGCAAGGATGCGCTGGACGCCCTGGGTGACGACGGCGTGTTCGTGCCGGCCGTACACACCCTGGGTGCGCCGCTGGCCGAGGGTCAGGCCGATGTGCCCTGGCCCTGCAATGACGACAAATGGATCGTGCATTTCCCCGAGACGCGGGAAATCTG
>CAYNDG010000063.1:0-8766 GCA_964395805.1 uncultured Brevundimonas sp. | reverse complement strand
GGCTGCGTTGCAGCGGGAGTCGGCGTGGCAGCAGGCGCGGGCGGCGTCGCGGGCGCCGGGGTCCCCTGACTGGCGGCCCGGGCCCGGGCTTCCAGGTCGGGGCGTGTATTGCGATTGGCCAGCTTCTCGGTCAGCTCGCGTGCCTCGGCCGGGGGCATCTGGGCCAGGATTGCGGCGAGCGCCCGGGGCCGCATGGCCGCCGCGACCGGCAGCCGGACCTCGTCGTCCAGGGTCACGAAGACGGCCGCCGCATCGCGCGGTCGCATGGCGGAATAGACCTGCACAAGACGATCGACCTCGGCCTGTTCCTTCTCGTCGAGCTGGCCGAGCATGCCCTCAACCTCGCCCTTCACGGCATTCAGCTCGGCGATACGGGCGTCCAGCTTCTGTTCCGCCGCGATCAGCAGCGGCAGCATGGTCGCCAACTCCTCCTCGCGGGCGTCCAGCTCGACCCGGCGCCCCGACAGGGACTGGATAACCCGCAGCTCGGCCGGCGAGATCCCGGCCTGATCCGCCAGTTGCTCATCCGTCAGGGTGCAGACCCCCGTGACCGGCGGGGTGGGGGTTGCGCCCCCCTCGGCCGGCACGGCTTCCTCGGCCCAGGCAACGGCCCCGTCGAACAGGCCCGGCACCGTCCCTGCGGCCCGCACGGCAATCACACCGCCGATGGCGATGGCAACGAGAGGCAACAGGCGGGGCAGCTTGGACATGGCGGACTTTCAGACGGGACAGCGGCAGGGGGATCAGGCAGCGAACAGGTCTTCGTCCAGACTACGGCGGGCGCGGTTCAGGCTTTGTTTCGCAGCGTGGTTAGCGGCCAGGGCCTGCAACACCGGGGCGAACCGGTCTGCGGCCTCTGCGGGCACGTCCGGGGCGACGGCCAGGCTCTCCAGCTTCCCGTAGAGGTCGGTCGCCGGATCCGCGCCCGGCGCCATGCCCGGCTTCGACTTGACCCTGGGCGCTGCGGCAACCCCCGCCCGGACTTCCCGGCCCTCGCGCGCCAACAGGCCTTCCAGTTCCTGCTTGAGCGCCCGCGCCTTGACGATCCTGTCGTGCAGCAGATCCGTCTCCTGTCCGGCGTCGCGCAGGGCCTTGAGGGCCGACTCTGCCCGACCCGCGGCTGTATTCAGTTCGGTGATCGCGCCCGCAAAGGCGGCCTGCCCCTCGCGCACAGCCTTCAGCCGCCGGTCCAGCCGCACGCCATAGGCGATGGCACAGACCAGCAGCAGCATCAGTATGGCATCAAGAACCGTTCCGATCATGACGGACCCTTCTGTCTGGCCAGGCGGTCGGCGACATCGACCCGGACCGGCGCCTCGACCCTGATGGCGATATTCTGGCCCTTGCGGCCCATCCGCCCGGTCGTCAGCGGGATCGACCCGCTGCGGATCGAGATTTCGGAGTTGGGCGTGGCGTTCAGCATCAGGGTGTCGCCCACCTTCAGGTTCAGCACCTTCGACAGCGGAATCTGCTGCTCATCGAGCACGGCACGGACCTCGGTACCCGTGGTCCAGAGCTCCGTCGCCAGGTGGCCTTCCCAGATGTTGTCGCGACCGAATTTCTCGCCCATGAACTGCTGCAGCAGCATCTTCCGGATCGGCTCCAGCGTGCCGTAGGGCAGCAACAGCTCGATGCGCCCGCCCCGGTCCTCCATGTCGATGCGCAGCTTGACCAGAATGGCCGCATTGGCCGGTCGGGCGATGGCGGCAAAGCGCGGATTGGTTTCCAGTCGATCCAGGTTGAAATGCACCGGCGTCAGCGGCTCGAACGCGGCCTTGGCGTCGTTCAGCACCACCTCGACCATACGCTGCACCAGCACCCGCTCGATGGTCGTATAGGGCCGCCCCTCGATCCTCAGCGCCGCCGTACCGCGCCGCCCGCCCAGCAGCACGTCGACGATCGAATAGATCAGGTTGGAATCGACCGTCAGCAGGCCGTAGTTGTCCAGCTCCTCGGCCCGGAACACCGCCAGAATGGCAGGCAGCGGGATGGAGTTCAGATAGTCGCCGAACCGGATTGACGAGATGTTGTCGAGACTGACCTCGACGTTGTCACTGGTGAAGTTACGCAGGGAGGTCGTCATCAACCGCACCAGGCGGTCAAAGACGATCTCGAGCATCGGCAGGCGCTCATAGCTGACCAGCGCCGAATTGATGATCGCACGAATGCCCGAGCGCTCATCGTCATCGCCGCTCATGTCAAAGCCGAGCAGGCTGACGAACTCTTCCTGGTTCAGCACCCGCTCGGGCATCAGCGCCGACCGGACCTCACCGTCGTCGGTTGCGCCGAAGGGGTCGTCCTCGGTATCGGCGAACGCAGCCTCGGCCATCCTAGTTCACCAGCATTTCTTCGATCAGCACGGCTTCCGCCTTGCCCGGGGCGAGGATCAGGTTGACCCGCCGCAGAATCTCGGCCCGCAGCTGGAAATTGCCCGCCGAGCCGGCCAGATCCTCGGTGCGCAGTTCCCGCAAAAAGCCCTGGAACATGTCCTGCAGCCTCGGCATTTCGGCCATCAGCTGGTCGGCGAGATGCGCATCCTTCAGCTCCAGCGTCAGGCGCAGCTTCAGATAGGCAGGTCGACCGTCGGCCGTCTGTATGTTCACCACGATGTCAGGCAGGGTGTAGAAGGTCACGCCATCCGGCCCTTCCGTGATCTTGCCCAGCGCAGGATCAGCCTCACCGCCGCCCTTGCCGCCGTGCCCGCCGCCCTTGTCGTCCTTCTTCTTGGCACCGTGGCCGTCGTCCTTGGGCGCCTCATGGCCGTCGCCGCCCTCGGCCGCCGCGGGCTTGGGCGACAGCATGAAGAAGGCACCGGCACCGCCGCCCCCCAGGACCAGCAGGACAACGGGCACAATGATGAACAGCAGGGGCAGCTTCTTCTTGGCGGGGGCGCCATCGCCCTCGCCCTCGCCGCCTTCTCCCGCGCCTTCAGCCACGGCGACGTCGGTCCCCTCGGCCTTTTTCTTCTTGCCAAATTTCAGCATGCGCTATGGCCCCACTCTGACCCGCCTAAAGAACCGGGTTTTGGTTAACGGGGCGTTTAGAACCGGCATTTCCTGCCGGGTTGCTGTTCAGGCAAAAAGCACAAGTATCTGATATTTATACGTTAACCGTATTGGCACACCGCTTGCGACAGACGGGGCGAAGGAGTTTCGCCGTGGAAAACGTCGCCTATATCGGTCTGTCACGTCAGATGACCCTGCGCCGCGAGCTCGATATCGTGGCCAACAACATCGCCAATGCGAACACCACCGGCTTCAAGGTCGAGCAGCTGATGGTTGGCACCGAGATCGGTCAGGGTGCGCGCAATGATGCGGTTCGCCCGGGGGTCAGCTTCGTTCTGGACCGGGGCGTGGGTCGCGACTACGGCCAGGGCGCGCTCTCCCAGACCGGCCGCACGCTCGATTTCGCGATTGAGGGCGAAGGCGCCTTCTTCACCGTTCAGGACGGTGATGCCGAGGCCTATACACGCGACGGCGCCTTCACCATCAGCCCCGAGGGCCTGCTGGTCACGGCGGGGGGCATGCCGGTGCTGGGTGACGGCGGCGAAATCCGGCTCGATCCGGCCCGGGGCTCACCCCAGGTTGCCAGCGACGGCACCATCAGCCAGGACGGCCAGCTCGTCGGACGCCTGACGGTCGTGCGCTTCGACACCCTGTCGGTCCTCGAAAAGACCGGCAATGGCCTGTACCGCAATACCTCCAACGCCCGGCCGATGGACGCCCCCGACGCCCGTATCCATCAGGGGATGCTGGAGGGATCGAACGTCAATCCCATCCTCGAGATCACCAATCTGATCGAGATCAGCCGCAGCTACGAGCGCATCTCGAAGATGATCGAACAGAGCAACGAACTGAGCCGCAAGTCCGTCGAGCGGCTGGGACGCGTGAGCTGATGCCGAGCCGTCCCCTTCCCCCTTCCCTCGCAAGGAGAGCCATCCCATGAGAGCGCTTCGCACCGCCGCCTCCGGCATGTCGGCCCAGCAGCTGAACGTGGAGGTCATCTCCAACAACATCGCCAACATGAACACGGTCGGCTTCAAGCGTCAGCGGGCCGAGTTCCAGGACCTGCTGTACCAGAACGTCGAGCGTATGGGCGGCAGTTCCTCGGCCCAGGGCACGGTCGTCCCGACCGGCATCCAGATCGGCGCCGGGGTCAAGGCCGGCAGCGTCTATCGCATCACCGAACAGGGCACCCCGACCCAGACGGGCAACCGTCTCGACCTGGCGATCGACGGCAAGGGCTATTTCCAGATCACCCTGCCCTCGGGCGAAACCGCCTACACCCGCGCCGGCAACTTCTCCGTCAATGGCGAGGGTCAGGTCGTCACCGACGACGGCTATGCGCTGGAACCCGCCATCAGCATCCCCCAGGACGCTATCGACGTCTTCATCTCCAAGGCGGGTGAGGTCCAGGTCATCCAGTCCGGTCAGACCGAGCCGACCGTTGTCGGTCAGATCGAGATCGCCACCTTCTTCAACGAGGCGGGCCTCGAGGCCATCGGTGACAACCTGCTGCTGGAAACCGCGGCCTCCGGCCCCGCCACCCCGGGTGCCCCGGGAGAGCCGGGCTTCGGCCAGCTGCTGCAGGGCTATACCGAGGCCTCGAACGTCGATGCCGTCTCCGAGATCAGCGCCCTGATCATCGCCCAGCGCGCCTATGAAATGAACTCCAAGGTCATCTCGACCGCCGACGAAATGATGTCGGTCTCGGCCCAGGTGAAGGGATGATGGCCCGCCTGATCTCCCGGCTGATCCGTCGCCTCGCCCCCGGCCTGGTGGTCGCCTTTGCCGCCTCGGCGGCCCTCGCCACCGCGCCGGTCACCCTGCGCGACAATCCGGTCGACGACGACGGTCTGGTCACGCTGGGCGAGTTGTTCGAGGGGGCCGGCGCCGCTTCGGACATCGTCATCGCCCGCCGCGCCGGTCCCACGGTCGTGCTCGACGCCGGCATGGTCCAGTCCCGCGCCAGCCAGGCCGGACTGGTCTGGACCAATCCGCGCGGCCTGCGCCGTGTCGTGGTCCGGCAGGGTAGCACGGCCCCCACGGCCCCGTCAGCCGCCTCCGCCGCCGTCCGCCCCGGCGAGACGGTCGAGGTCCTGACCTGGACCCGCAGCCTCGCCGCCGGCGACATCATCCGCCCCGAGGACCTGGCCTGGACCGAGGTGCAGGCCCATCGGGCCCCTGTGGGCGGACCGGCGGACGCCGGGGAGGTCATCGGCCTGTCCGCGCGCCGCGCCCTGCGCTCCGGCACGCCCGTACTCGGTCGCGATCTCGCCCAGCCGCAGGTCATCGCCCGCAATGACCTGGTCCAGGTGACCTATATGGATCAGGGCCTGACCCTGACCATCACCGGCCGCGCCACCCGCGATGCCGCCATCGGCGAGCCGGTCCCCATCCTGAACCTGCAGTCCGGCCGGATGATAGAGGCCGTTGCCACCGCCCCCGGCCAGGCCCTGATCGGACCGGCCGCCCGTACCTTCCGCACCGCGGCCCGCTGAGAGGATCTCCATGCGTATCGTCCTGACCCTGACCGCCCTCTCGGCCCTGTCGCTGGGTGCCTGCTCGACCGCCGTCGAGGCCGTGCGCGGCCCGGAACTGGCCCCGATCGGCTATCCGGCGGCGCTGGTTCCCGTCCAGCAGCAGTATCTGCCGGCGCCCGAGGCCCGGCCGGCCAGTGCCAACAGCCTGTGGCGCAGCGGATCGCGCACCTTTTTCGGCGACCAGCGCGCCCGCCGCGTCGGCGACATCGTCACCGTCCGCATCAACATCGACGACCGGGCCCAGACCCAGAACTCGACCCAGCGGTCCCGCACCAATGACGCCTCCGGTGGCGTCACCAACTTCTTCGGCCTCGAGAACAGCCTCGGCCAGGCGTTCCCGGGCGGTTTCGACCCGGCCAATATGGTGGGCGTGCAGGGCCAGGCCAACGCCGCCGGCTCGGGCAGCGTCAACCGCTCCGAGCGGGTCAATCTGACCATCGCGGCGGTCGTCACCGACGTCCTGCCCAATGGCAATCTGATCATCCAGGGCCGTCAGGAAGTTCGCACCAACCGTGAGGTGCGTGAGCTGACCGTGGCCGGCATCGTGCGCCCCGAGGATATTTCCTCGGCCAACAGCATCGACCACACCCAGATCGCCGAAGCCCGCATCTCCTACGGCGGCCGCGGCGACATCAGCCGCATGCAGGCCACCCCGGCGGCCCAGTCCATGGTCGAGCGCTTCAGCCCCTTCTGATCCGGACGGCGCCTCGCCCTGCGCCCGGCATAATCTGCCGGGGGCGCAAGCTTGGCCGTGAACCGTTAACGGGCGACCGCGTTTCTTCCGGCAACAGAGGTGTTGCCATGCTGAAGATCCTTATCCCCGCCGTCGCCTCCCTGGGCCTGATCGCCCACGCGGCCCAGAGCTATACCGCCGAGGACGGCGCGACGGTGCTGTCTGCGACCATGCCCGCGGACCTCGCCACGGTCGCACCGGCCATGGACTGGCATTTCCATGCCGAAGGCGACACCGCCAAACTGGCCTGGGGAGTCGCAAACTCCGACCAGCTCGTGCTGATGCTGAGCTGCAAGGTCGGCGAGGAGTCGATCGTCGCGCTCGGATCGGTCCGGGCGGCGGCCGACAGCGCCACCGGTCAGGCCTCCTTCCTCGACCCCATGAGCGGCGAGACCCTTCACGAGGCCCGGATCGACCGCAATGACGCGGCCCTGTCCGACCTGGCCGCCACGGGCCGGATCAGCGCCTTCAGCGCGCGCGGCAAGGTGGCTGTCGGCAGCGAGAGCGGCGACCGCGCGGCCATCGGCCGCTTCCTCGCCTCTTGCGGATCAGCCCCCGCCTGATCATCTCTTCTCCGAAGCTGGAGGGGGCATCATGATCCTGACGTTCGTCGCGACTCTCGGACTTTATACCGGTTTTCCCCAGGCCGATGGCTGGGTCTGGTCCCTCTATGAAGATGGCCGCCAGACGGTCCTCGCCCGCGAAATACCCGACACCGACCGGCTGACCACCACCCTCGCCTGCGCTCCGGGGTCAGGCCGGGTGGTCCTCAGCTTCTATGACCTGCCGCCCCGCTCGGGCTTTGCCAGCTTCAGCTCCGGCGACGCCAGCGGCACGGCCCAGATGGCGGCAGGGGACGGCATGGACCCCTTCGCCCTGACGATCCGCACCGATCACCCGGCCATGGCCAATTTCATGGCCTCCGGCACGCTTGACGTCGTTGCCGGTGACCAGACACGCCGGGTCACATTCTCGCGGGCCCATCTTGCGAAGCTGCGCCGTTTCACGGAAATCTGTGCGGGTTGAGCCCGACGGCTCGGGGGACCCCATGCGCGCCACCACACTGCCGCTTCTCGTCGCCCTCATGACGCTGGGGGCCTGCGCGTCCGTCGACGCCCCGACCACCGCCTTCAGCCCCACCGGCGCGCCCGACGCCGCCCCACGGCCGATCGCGGACCATGACTGGGCCCTCTATATCGAGGGCGGCCAGGCCTCCCTTGCCTACGGCCGCAACGAAAGCGACGACGTCTGGCTGGCGCTGGCCTGCGACCGGGGCAGCCGGCGCCTCGACCTGTTCCGACCCGCCGATGCCGACGGCCAGCCGACCATTTCTCTCGAGGCGGGTGGTGAGACCGAACGCTTCACCGGCCGGATCGAGCCCTCCGAACTGTTCGAATATGGCGAGGTCTTCGCCGAGGCCGACACCGGCGTCCCGGTCTTCCAGCGGTTCCGCCGCCTCGGCTGGCTGGGCCTGAACGATGCCGAGGGCCGGGCGCTGATGGTGGCCCACCCCGCCTCCACCGACGGCATCGAGCGCTTCTTCGCCTTCTGCGGCTGAGCCTGCGCTTGACGGGACGCGCCCCCTCGTCTCGACTGCAGGCCTGAATTCGGGGGGATAGACCAATGAACAGACCGGTCTTGGCCACGGCGCTCGCGGCGCTCATGATCGGCGTCTCTGCCTGCGCGACACCCGCATCCGACCCGGCCTCGCCTGCCGCCGTCACGGCTCCCAACGCCAGCCAGACCCTGGCTGCGGTCATCACCGACTATGAGACCTTCCTCAAGCGCCATGATCCCTTCGGCGCCTCGCAGGAAGGCGACGAGGCCGCCAAATCCCGCCTGCCCGACCTGTCGCGCGAGGGCGAACTGGCCCGCCGTCCCGAACTGGTGGCCCTGTCCGACCGGCTGGCCGCCATCGATGTCGCCGCCCTCAGCCCGGCCGAGGCCCAGAACCACGCCTTTGCCAGCTGGCTGATCACGCGGTCGATCGAGGGTATCGACCTCGACGTCTCGCGCATGGCCTTCAACTCCGAGGGCGGCTTTGGCCAGTCGGCGGCCTATATCGCGGGCTCGGCGCGCCTGACCGACCGCGACGACGTCGAGGCCTGGCTGACCCGGCTGGCGGGTATGGGCCCCCTGTTCGACGCCACGCTCGCCAATGCCCGCCGCGGCCTCGACACCGGCCTCCTCCAGTCCCGCTCCGTGGTCGAGAATGCCCTCCTGCTGGCCGAGAGCGACGCGGCCCTGACCGCCGCCACCGATCCCCTGCTGCGCCCCACGGCCAACCTTCCGGCCTCCATCCCCGAGGGCGAACGCCGCGCGTATCAGGCCCGGGCCGAGACCATCGTCCGCGACCACATCCAGCCGCGCCGCCGCGCCTGGCGGGACTTCCTCAAGGACGACTATCTGCCGGTCGCGCCCGAGACGCCCGGTCTGGTCCACCGCCCGGGCGGCCGCGACATCTATGCCTGGCTGGTCCGCGGCTACACCA
>CAYNDG010000062.1:0-8794 GCA_964395805.1 uncultured Brevundimonas sp. | reverse complement strand
CGAATGACATAGACGCCATCCGACGGCACCTCCCACTCAAGCCGGGCATGGGTATCCGACAGGCCATCGTCGTCGCTGGCCAGAACCTCGATGCCCCCGTCCGACTTCTCGCGCCCGACAATAACAAAGGCATCGAAACTGTTGGATACCATGGTGATTATGAGTGTTTCACCGCCTTTGGCATTGACCCGATAGGCGTCGAAATAGCTTCCGTCGCCCGAGGTCGCGTCGGCTTCGGTGAGGGTCCCGCGCGCCGTGGCGCCAGGCAGGATGCTGCCCGGCCCCGGAGCCGGCCCCCGATCAATCAGCTGAACCGAATACAGGCCGTCGCTGGCGCTGGAGAGCGGAGACACCCGCACCACGTAGCTGCCGGTTGACGGGAGGGTGAAGTTCAGGCGGGAGTCCGTGCCTTCGCCCAGGCCGTCGTCATCGCTGGCGAGAGCGGAGAACTCGCCGTCGGCGGCGCCGATGCGCAGGAAGGTGTCGAAATCGCCGGAACGGGCGATGATCTGGACCCGATTGCCCTCAATCCCGCTGAACACATAGGAATCATAGCCGCGTTCCTGGTCATCCCTGGGATCGCGGTTATCGATTCCGCCCTGGACGACCGTTCCGTAAGCGAGGGGCACAGGCGGGCGCTCCGGCGGCACCTCGGTGAGGCGCAGGGTATAGGTGCCTTCCGCCATCTGTATGAACCCGCGGACCTCGATCACATAGGGACCCGATGCGTCGAAGGTATGCAGCAGGCGGGAATTGGTGCCGTTCGCATCGTCATTCTCGTCGAGCCGCGTCAGGGTGCCGCCCTCCTCGCGATACAGGACGACATAGGTGTCGAAATCGTCGGCCTGGAGCACGATCTCGACCCGCTGCCCCTCGCGCCCGGTGAACCGGTAGTGCCGGGCCCGGAAGCCGTCATCGTTGAGCGCCGATCCGGCCCCGAGCGTGCCCTCACGGCTTTCGCCGATCGACAGGCGCAGGACTTCGGGTGGGGGCGGAGCGACCTCAAGGCGCAGGGTGTAGGCGCCGGACTCACCGACGGACAGCGGACGGGCGCGGATCAGATAGTCTCCGGACGCCGGGGCCGTGAAGACGAGGCGCGAGTTCAGGCTCTCCCCGTCGTCGTCATTGAAGGCCAGTTCCTCGAACACCCGGCCAGCGCCGTGGCGGCCGACCTGGAGGTAGGCGTCGAAATCGTCCGACGTCAGCGTGACCATCAGACGCTCGCCCGCTGCCGCAGAGAACCGCCAGGCATCATAGGCGACGTCGTCGCTGTCGACCGGATCGGCGTCATTGATCGCGCCCTCAACGGTCTGCCCCCGGGAAATCACGCCCGGCTCGGGCGCAGGCGGCGCGGGCGGGCGCTCGCGCGCAATGAGGGTGTAGGCGCCGGACGACCCCTCAGAGAAGGCGCGGGCGCGCAGGGTGTAGGTGCCGTCGGCGGGAGCCGTGTAGCGCAGCAGGGAATCGGTGCCCCCGCCCAGCCCGTCATCATCGATCATGACCGGCTCTATGGTATCCTCGCCGGGACCATAAAGCTCGAGGAAGGTATCGAAATCCGCCGAGCGCATCTCGATCTCGATACGCTGGCCCGCCGACAGGGACAGGGTGTAGCGATCATAGGGCGCGCCGAGCTCATCGGTCGGGTCGCTGTCGGACAGGCTGGCATCGAGGTCAGCGCCGATAATCAGGGGCGCGGCCTCCTGCGCCGATACGGCGCCGGCCGTCAGCAGCGCCAGTGCCGAGGCACCGGCAAGCCCGATCGATTTGAGTACGCAGAGCCGGCGCATGATATCCCCTTCACAGCTTTGCCCGATCATAGACGCCGAACCCGGGTCTGTGTAAATCGCCAGACCGCAACGATTCCCCATGAGGGATCGAAAAAACGGACCTGCCATGCCCGCCAGTCTGCCCTCACCCGCCCGGATCATCGACGGCAAGGCGCGTGCTGCGGCCCTGGTCGACCAGGTGGCGGAGGCCTCGGCCCGGTTGAAGGCCGACACCGGCATCGTCCCCGGACTGGCCGCCGTACTGGTCGGCGAGGACCCGGCCAGCCGCATCTATGTGAAGAGCAAGGGTGAGACGGCGGTGCGCGCGGGGCTGAACTCCTTCACGCACACGCTGGGGGCCGAAACGACCGAGGCGGAACTGCTGGATCTGGTGGCGCGGCTGAATGCCGATCCGGCGGTCCACGGGATTCTGGTGCAGCTGCCCCTGCCCGCCCACATTCGCGAGACGGCGGTGCTGGCGGCCATCGATCCGGACAAGGACGTCGACGGCTTTCACGTGATCAATGCCGGGCGGCTGGCGACCGGACAGCCGGGGCTGGTGCCGTGCACGCCGCTGGGCTGTATCAAGCTGTTGAAGGCGACGCTGGGCGACCTGTCGGGGCTGGACGCCGTGGTGGTGGGGCGCTCCAACATCGTCGGCAAGCCGATGGCGCAGCTGCTGCTGGCCGAAAGCTGCACGGTCACGGTCGCCCATTCGCGGACGCGGGACCTGGCCGGGGTGTGCCGCCGGGCGGACATTCTGGTCGCGGCAGTGGGACGGCCGATGATGATCCCCGGCGACTGGATCAAGCCGGGCGCGACCGTCATCGATGTCGGCATCAACCGCGTGCCGTCGGCCGATCCGGTCAAGGCCGCGGAGGGCAAGACCCGGGTGGTCGGCGATGTGGACTTTGCCTCGGCGGCAGCGGTCGCGGGGGCCATCACGCCGGTGCCGGGCGGGGTCGGGCCGATGACCATCGCCTGCCTGCTGGCCAACACCTGGACCGCCGCCTGTCGCGCGGCCGGGGTTGAACCGTCACAGTTGAACGCTTGAAGCGACGGCCTTCCGGGTCGATACTCCCGGAGGGGCCGAAGCCTCGGCACCGGATCGATCAAGGGGGCTACCGATGACTGTGCTGCGCACGCCCGTTCTCGCCGTTGCGGCGGTCACCCTGACCCTGGGGGGCTGCGGCTACAACACCATTCCGACCCAGAATGAGGCGGCCAGGGAAGCCTGGGCCAACGTCGAGGCCCAGTATCAGCGCCGCGCCGACCTGATTCCGAATCTGGTGGCGACGGTGCAGGCTGCCTCGATTGCCGAGCGCGAGACCCTGACCCAGGTGATCGAGGCCCGCTCGCGGGCCACCTCGATCCAGCTGGACGCCGATGCCCTGGCCGATCCGGCAGCCGTGGCCCGCTATCAGGCGGCGCAGGGCGAGCTGAGCCAGGCGCTGTCGCGGCTGATGCTGGTGGTCGAGCAGTATCCGCAGATCCAGTCGAACGCGAACTTCATCGCCCTGCAAAGCCAGCTGGAGGGGACCGAGAACCGGATTGCCGTGGCGCGGCGCGACTACAATGCGGCGGCGCGGGCCTATAATACGACGCTCCGGACCTTCCCCGGAAACCTGTGGGCCGCCACCTTCCATTCGGGGTCTGAACCCCTGCCGCTGTTCACGGCCTCGCCGGGCGCCGAGACCGCGCCGCAGGTGCAGTTCAACACCGGGGCGACCCCCAACCCGTGACCCGCGCCCTGACCGTCCATCGACCGGCGGCGCAGGCCCTGGTCGCCGCCCTGGTGGCGGCGGCGGTGTGGCTGCTTCTGGCCCTGCCGGGACTGGCCCAGCCCGCCTTTCCCGAGCTGACCGGGCGGGTGGTCGATCGCGCCAATCTGCTGAGCGCGGCCAGGGAAGCCGAGCTGGAGCAGCGGCTGGCCGCGCTGGAGCGGGACACGAGCGATCAGGTGGTCGTGGTCACCCTTCCGTCGCTGGGCGGATATGACATCGCCGACTATGGCACACAGCTGGGCCGACACTGGCAGATCGGCCAGAAGGACGGCGACAACGGCGTACTGCTGATCGTGGCGCTGGAGGAACGCAAGATCCGCATCGAGGTCGGCTACGGCCTCGAGGGGATTCTGACGGACGCCCTCTCCGCCCTGATCATCCACGAACAGATCACGCCAGCCTTCAAGGTGGGGGCCTTTGAGCGGGGCATCGAACAGGGCGTCATCGCCATTGAAGACCAGCTGCGGCTGGATCCCGAGGAGGCCCGGGCCCGCGCGGCGGCGGTCGAGGCGCCCGTGGCCGACATGCCCCTGGGGGCCCTCATCACCATCGCCCTGGTGTTCGGCTTGATCCTGCTGGCCGTGATCGGGGCCATCGGAAACGCGGGCGGGCGCCGCCGGCGGGGCGGCCCTGACATTGCGCCGATCCTGATCTGGGCCGCCTCGGAGGCGCTGCGATCAAAGGGCGGCCGCGGCGGGGGCGGCTTCGGGGGCGGCGGAGGCGGCTTTGGCGGCGGCGGCGGCAGTTTTGGAGGCGGTGGCGCCTCGGGAGGCTGGTGATGCGAGTTTCGCCGCGCGACCACGAGCGCATTCGCCGCGCGATCGAGGAGGCCGAGCTGACCACCTCGGGCGAGATCTTCTGCGTGATCGCCCGGCGGGTGTCGTCCTATCGGGACGTGGGCCTCGGCTGGGCATCCGCGGCAGCCATGATCCTGCCCTTGCTCCTCTTGCCGCTGGGGTTCAATCCCGCCTGGCTTCCGGGGTTCGCCGAGGGATGGCAGGCAGCGCAGCTGGCCGCCACCCCTGTGACCGTCGTCCAGACGCTGGCCGCCTATGCGATCGTGCAGCTTGTGATCTTTCTCACGGTCTTTCTCGGCCATGGCCTGCCCCTGATCCGCAGACTGATGACCCCCGCCTCGATCCGGCGCCATCGGGTGCGCAGGGCCGCCCTTCATCAGTTTCTGGCCCACGGCATCCACACCACCGCCGAGCGGACCGGCGTGCTGATCTTCTGTGCCATGGACGAGCACCGCGTCGAGGTAATCGCGGACGAGGGAATCCACAGCCGGGTCCCGAAAGACACCTGGGCCAATGTCGCCTCCGTCCTCACCCGGGAGCTACGCGCCCATCGACCGATCGAAGGGTTCGAGGCCGCCATCGCCCTGAGCGGGGATGTGCTGTCGACCCATTTCCCCCCGCGGGACGGGAATCCCAACGAGCTGTCGGACAGACTGGTGGCGCTGTGACGCCGCCGAACGGCCCGATTGCCGACGCCGGACGGTCGTGTTTGGCTGCCACGAGGCGAGCATGCCGCGCCTGATCTCCTACAATGTCCACCGCTGCGTCGGGATGGACCGCAAACTGGATCTGGACCGGATCGTCGGGGTCATCGCCGAGTTTGAGCCCGATATCGTCTGTCTGCAGGAGCTGGATGTCGGACGCGCCCGCACCGGCGGCGTCGATCAGGCGGCCGAGATCGCCCGCAAACTGGCCATGTCGGTTCATTTCCACCCCGCCATGCAGGTTGAGGCCGAGCTGTATGGCGACGCGGTCCTGACCCATCTGCCCGAGCGGTTGGTCAAGACCGATGCCCTGCCCTCGGTCGCCGGCATCCCCGGTCTGGAGCCCCGCGGCGCGCTGTGGGTGCGGATCGAGGTCGGGGGGCACGACCTGAATGTGATGAACACCCACTTCGGACTGGTGCCACGCGAGCAGCGGCGTCAGGCCACGGCCCTGGTCGGGCGCGACTGGCTGGGGCGCAAGGACTGTACCGGTCCGACCATATTGACGGGGGATTTCAACGCGACCTCGATCACCCGTCCCTATCGCATCCTCGCCCGGCGGCTGGACGACGCGCAGCGGCGACTGGGGCTGAAGCCTTCGGTCAAGACGTTTCCGTCCAGCTTTCCGGCGATCCGCATCGACCATGCCTTCGTCAGTCCGGAGGTGCGGGTCACGGGTGTGAGGTCATCCTTCTCGCCGCTGGCCCGGATGGCGTCGGATCACCTGCCGCTGATCGTCGACTTTGAACTGCCAGCTGCCAGCGCCTGATCCGGGCGCTGGGTCGGATTGCGCCGTTTCCATGGACGCCAGGCGTCGTCGCTCGAGGTCGGGTCGCCCAGCTGCCATTCGGCGATGAAGGCTTCCCAGCGCGATGGCGGCGCCGCGCCGAGTACCCGCATACGGCCGCCCCCGAAGGTCTGAATCGCCTTGCCGACCGAGCCGGTCACCTCCTCGGCGGCACGATAGGCCTCGGCCGGGGCGCCGATGAAATGGGCAATGGACGCCTGCCGAAACCGCCGGATCGCCAGCCGCCCGGCCTCGTCCGTCGGTTCGGCGGCGACGTCGCATTCGGTGTCAAAGCCCATGGAGCGGTTGTTCAGATTGGCCGAGCCGATCCGCAGCATGCGGTCGTCGATGACCGTCACCTTGGCGTGGACGATCAGGCGCTGTCCGCCCTCGGTCACGGGACTGAAGGCGAAGAAGCGGTTGTGCCGGTCGGCCTGCTCCAGCCGGTAAAGAACCTCGGAGCGGGTGGTGTCCATGGTCAGGCGGTCGAACCAGCTGGGGCTTTGGCCAGTCGAGATGAGTACGACCTCGGGGCCGTCGGGCTCTTCCAGGCGCCGGGCCAGAGCCGCTGCAATACGGGGTGAGGTGAAGTACTGGTTCTCGAAATAGATCAGGGATTTGGCAGATTCAATTGACGCCAGATGCAAGGCCTCGACCTCGCGGACCTCGCGCCGCCCCGCCCAGGCCGGCTCGGTTCGGGACACGCCGACGGGCACATCGGTGAGATCCGGCTGGACGCCGTCGGGCCAGGGATCGTTGTCCGTGTCGTCCGGCCGGGTACGCTCCCAGGTGGCACGGAACCAGCGCTCGCGGGCGAGGTCGCCGAGCACCCGCGCCGCCTCTCCGTCCATGACACACATGGTCTCGTGCCGGGGCGGGGCGATCAGACCCGTGGGCATGCAACGCCGCGGATCGTCGTCCAGATGATCGGGATTGTCCCAGCGGTCAGTCGCCACATCGCCCCCGCCGACGAACGCCACCGCATCATCAATGACGATCACCTTCTGATGGTGGCAGGCGCCGAGCGGACCCGGCTGATCAAGGCGAAACTCGATCAGCCGCTTGCGAAACCAGCCCTGTGCGCGGTGCGGATAGAAGCCCTGGGAGGCGGCGATCAGAAGGGGCGAGTTCCAGACAAGCAGGCGGACGTCGAGGTCGGGCCGCGACTTCACCAGCATCCGTAGCTGGTGCCCGATCTGGGCCTGGTGGTCGTCGGGCCGGGTCTCGGGGTCCAGACGTGTTCTCGGATCGAACTGCCAGCCGAGCAGGACGATGGACTTCCGGGCCTTGGACAGGGACGAGGCCAGGGCCTCGAAATAGGCCTCATTGTCCATGAGGACGGCGAACCGGGGGGCAATCGCCGTCTTCCAGCAGGTGCCCGGACGGTCGATGAGCGCCGGGTCGGGGCCGGCGGGAGTCTCGTCTCTGTCGGAGATCTGGCTCATGCCCCACCCGGCCAATCGTTTCGGCGCACTCCGGACTTCCGTCCCCCATTGGCGGGCCCGGGTCAATCCTGCGGACTGTTCACATGCCGGAGATTGTCCAGACAGCGGAATTGGCGCATAAGGGCTGCGGAAAGTGCCACCAATTCGCGGCACGAGGGGAGTCTGGTCGCTTATGCAGGCCCTGATCGAGATGATCATCGGCTTCATTGCCATGCTGGCGGCGGCGGCGCTTGCCCAGTTCGGCGTGGAGTCGCGGGCCGAGCCCAACAAGCGCCCCGAGGTGCAGCGGGTCACCGACTGCGACAGGACGCCTCCATCATCCGTTCTGGTCAGCACAGCGTCCAAGCGGGACTGCTGAAACGGCCGTATCGGCACACTTCCCCTCCGAAGCGCCTTTGCGCCCGCGCCCTGACCCGTTAGGTTGAAATTTCGAGGTCGCGCCGGGGGGTGCGACGCCCGCGCATCGAGCATTCAGTCCATGACTTCCCGCCAACGGCCGCCGCTGAACCTGACCGCTCCCGAAGAGGACGAGACCCGGGGCACGTCCGGATCGCCGAAACAAGAGGCAGAGGCCAAGGCAGGCTCGCGCGCCGAGCGTCGCAAACGTCGTCAGGAGGAGCAGGCCGCCCGGGACAATGAGGACAGGGAAACCGCCCCCGTCGCGCCGGCCGACCGCGGCGAAAACTCCCTCTCAATTCCCGTCTCGAGCGGTGATCCGGTGCCGACCGAACCTCCGGCGCAGGCGGCGCCCGGCTCGGCCATCCAGCCGCTCCATGCCGCGCTGGAAGCCGTCCCCTCCGAACACGTCAGCGGCCGGGGAACCTACTGGACCGCCGCGATTGCGGCAGCGCTCTGGGCCGGAGGCGTGGGGGCCTGGGCCGCCTATGAAGCCGGCTTCGGCGCGGCCCCTGTAGAGCCCCTGCGGCTGGCCTTTTATATCCTCGTGGCCCTGGCACCGGCGGGCCTGGCCTTTCTGCTGGCGCGGGCCGCGCATCAGTCCCGGCTGATTGCCGCCGAGACCCGGCGGGCGCGGGGGCTGTCGGAGGCCTTGCTGGCCCCCACGGCGCTGGCGGCCCACCAGACCGGCGAGGTGCTGGTGGGGCTGAAACAGGACATCGACCAGGCCGCCCTCGCCGCCGAACGCGCGCGGCAGGACATGGCCGAGTTGCGTCGGGCCCTGGCAGAGGAAAGCCGCCTGTTGAACGAAGCGGCCGAGACCGCGGGTCGCACGGCGCGGCGGCTGGTCGAAAGCCTGTCGGGTGAACGCGAGGCCATGGCGGCCCTGGGCGGGTCGCTGGAGGGACAGGCTGCGCACGTGCTGGAGGTGGTGGACCGCCAGTCGCGCATGGTCGTCGAGGCCTCGGACCTGGCCCAGACCCAGCTGCGCGAGGCCGAGACGGCGCTGGCCGCCCGGGCCGCAGACATGGCCGCCGCTGCCGGCGAAGCCCAGGAGGCCGCCCGCGCGGCCGCCGACGATCTGGCCCGCCAGACCCTGCGCCTCGAGAATGCGG
>CAYNDG010000061.1:0-8924 GCA_964395805.1 uncultured Brevundimonas sp. | reverse complement strand
TCAAGCTCTACCGCTGCCACACCATCATGAACTGCGCCCAGGTCTGCCCCAAGGGCCTGAACCCGGCCAAGGCCATCGCCGAGACCAAGAAGCTGATGGTCGCCCCCGGTCGCAAGAAGGGCAAGGTTCCCGCCTGATGGCGAAGATCACCTATATCGAGCATGACGGCACCGAACATGTCGTGGAGGTCAAGAATGGCCTCTCCGTCATGGAAGGCGCCATTCGCAACAATGTCCCGGGCATCGACGCCGACTGCGGCGGGGCCTGCGCCTGCGCCACCTGTCATGTCTATGTCGATGAGGCCTTTGCCGCCGAGACCGGGCGGGCCAGCGCCATGGAGGAGTCCATGCTGGACTTCGCCGAGAACGTCGAACCGAACTCGCGCCTGTCGTGCCAGATCCGGGTGTCGGACGATCTGGACGGGCTGATCGTGCGCCTGCCTGAAAACCAGCACTGAGGTGTCCGGTCCCCGGATCGCGCCGGACCTTCTCGCCCTCGTCGGACGGCTGATCGAGGCGGCCCCTGCCGGTCGCCCTGCCCGCATCGCCATCGTCGGGGCGCAGGGGTCGGGCAAGACCACCCTCGCCCGGGCCGCCGCCCATGCGTTCAATGCCGCCCAGATCTCCATCGACGACGTCTATCTGACCCGGGCCGAGCGGGAGGCCATGGCGGCCGATGTCCATCCGCTGTTCCTCATGCGCGGGCCGCCGGGGACCCATGATCTGGACCTGCTGGCCGGCCTCATGGACCAGCTGTCCGCCGCCGGACCCGACACCACCACCTGGCTTCCCGACTTCGACAAGCGCGGCGACGACCGCCTGCCCAGGGACCGCTGGCGGCCTTACCATGGACGGCCCTCGGCCATACTGATCGACGCCTGGTGCCTGGGCGTCCTGGCCGAGGATCGGGCGGCGCTGGGGGCCCCCGTCAACGCCCTGGAACAGACCCGCGATACAGACGGCCGCTGGCGGGCCGACATCAATGATTTCGTCGCCGGGCCCTACCGCGCCTTCGCCGATGGCCTCGACGCCATCCTGTTCCTTCAGGCCCCGTCCTTCGACGTCGTGCTGGACTGGCGCTGCCAGCAGGAGGCCGACCTGCTGGGCATCGCCCCCGCCGACCTGCCCGCCGAGGAACGCGCCCGCCTCGCCGACTTCATCCAGTATTTCGAACGCATCACCCGGCGCATGCTGGCGGGCGGCGTAACCGCCGACGTCACCGTTAAACTGGATCGAAACCGTGGGCCGGGCCCTATATCGGCATGAGTATCGAGCGCCGCCTTGAGCCCCGCAGCCCGACCGACGGTCGCGCCCTCGTCGTCGCCCCCGCGGTCGAGCACACCTGCCGGCTGGTCGACCAGTCGCGTTCGGGGCTGCGCATCCGTCTGGACCGCCAGATCAGCCTGCCGCGCGAGGCCTTCATCGTCGATGTGCCGAGCGGCATCGCCACCCCGGTCCAGATCGTCTGGCAGAAGGGCATGGAGGCCGGGCTGAAGCGCACCGGCGAGGGCGCCCCCCTCCGTGGGCTGCTGCCCTCACGCCTGGTCGCCGTGCGCGACGCCTGGCAGAGGGCCGGCGGCCGCTAGACGGTCTCAGCCCGCCGGCATGGTCCCGGCGTTGACGGCGATCCGCCCGACCAGTCCCTTGACGATCAGGTCCAGCGCCGACCCCTCGCGATAGTCCGCCGCCGCCACGAAATTCACCCGGTCCTCGCTGATCAGCGAATAGATCTTCTGCTGGTCGCGCTCGCTGTTGCGCGGGTCATAGACGGCGATCGAAAAGCCGCCCTTGGTGTGCATCATCTTCATGGTCGGCACATCGGTATCGCCATCGCCGAGGAAGATCATCCGCTCGAACGGAACCGGGCGCTCGGCATCCGGGATGAAGCGGTTGATGCGGTCATGCTCATAGTGGTTGAGCACACCCTTGTTGATGCGGAACAGATACTGGGTCTTGGTCGTGTAGTTGACGCCCACCGCCGGCCAGACGGCCACACCGTGCTCATCATAGACGAATTTCGACGCGAACACGTGGCGGAAGGCATCGCGGATCGGACAGCCGTCGATCATCTCCTCCAGCCCGGCCGAGACGATATAGTGTTCGATCTCCAGCCCGTAGTGGCGGCCAAAGGCATTCATGCGGTCGAACCAGCCGGGGCCCGTAAGGTCCGTCTTCAGCCCGTCGAACAGCTTCACATCGTGACCATGGTCGCGCAGCGTCCGCCGCGTGATCGGCGCATCATTCTCGCGCGCCCGCTTCAGCATCAGCTGCATATACATCAGGATGCCGTCGCCGTCGGCCGCGCGGGTCAGGGTCTCGGCCTCCTCCCAGAAGGCGCCCTTCTCCATCCCGACCGAGGGGATGAAGCTGACCTCCTGCATGTTTCCGCGGGCAAGGGTGCCGTCGAAATCATAGATCAGGGCGGTCTTGAGCAGGGGTCTGGCCATGGAATGTCCCTCGGCGATGGTGCCGGGACGGGTTAGTGAGCCGGGCCTGCCGTGTCAAAGCGTTCCGGCAGGTCTGTCAGGCCCGTGGCCGCCACCCGCGGAAGATGGAGGGTGAAGGTCGCCCCCTCGCCCGGCACACTCTCTACCTCGGCCCAGCCGCCATGCAGCTCGACCAGGGCCTTGGTCAGGGCCAGACCCACGCCGGGGCCACCGCGCTCGCGCCGGACGAACCGGTCGAACACATGCGGCTGCAGGTGATAGGGAATGCCCCGACCGGTATCGGATACCCTGAGGCGCACCTCGCCCTCGCCCGCCACGACCTCCAGCGTTACCACGCCGTCCTCGGCGACCGCCCGCGTCGCATTGTCCAGAAGATGATCCAGCGCCTGGGCGACCCGGGTACGGTCGGCCTCGATCTCGCCGATGCCGCGCGGCACAGAAACCACCAGGCGCGCGCCGCGTCCCTCGATCCGCGGCCGCACGGCATCCGCCGCCTCCGCGATCAGGTCCGCCAGCCGGATCGGCTGGATCGACAATTCCATCTCGCCCGCATCGATCTGGGCCATGTCCAGCACATCGTCGATCGAGCGGGCCAGCTGGGTGGCGGCCACGCGAATGGCGCCCGCGTGCTGGCGACTGCGATCAGGCAGTTCGCCCGAGGCTTCCAGCAGCTCGGAATAGCCGACGATGGTGGTCAGCGGCGTTCTCAATTCATAGGAGACACTGCCGACAAATTCGCGCTTCAGGGCCTGGCTCTCGGCCAGCGCCGCCTCGCGCTCGGCCAGCGCCTGCTCCAGCGCGCGCTGGGCCGTCACATCGGAAAAGGCGACCAGGGTGGCCCCGTCGGGCAGGGGGCGCGTCTGCCAGGCGGCGATCCGGCCATCGACCGTCCGCCCCTCCCCCGATACAGCGACGCGGCTCTCGGGGTCGGGGTCGGCGACGCGCGCCTTCAGCCCCAGCCACAGCCCCGGATCGGGCAACACCTTGCGACAGACCTCGGCGATCGCCTCAAAATCCGCCTGGGCATCAAACTTCTGCGGCGACGGGCCCCAGAAGGCGGAAAAGGCGTCGTTGTGAAGGCGCAGACGGCCGTCGGAGCCGAACACCGCCACGGCGTCGTTCAGCTTGTCGAGCGTGGCCCGCTGCACCTGGATCTGGCCGTTGAAGCGGCTGCGCAGATTCAGCTCGTCGGTGATGTCGGAGAAGATCACCAGTATGCCGCCCAGCGGGTGGGGCTGGCGGACCACCCTCAGCGTCCGTCCGTCGGGCAGTGACCAGCTGTCGTCGGGGGCCGCCTCGGTCGCCCCGTAGAAATCGAGCTCCCGCGACCGCCAGCCGGCATAGTCGATCACCTCGGGCAGCAACCGGCGCTGGCGCAGACGATCCAGAAGCTCGGCATGGGTCGGCCGCTCGTCCAGCCACGCCGGATCCAGGTCGAACAGGGTCTGGAAGGCGGTATTGTGAAAGGCCAGCCGTTTGGACGGGCCAAAGATGGCCACCGCATCGGCCAGATGGTTCAGCGTCTCGTCATGGGCTTCGACGTGGCGACGCAGGGTGTCGCGCGTCTCCTCGGCCTCGGTCATCTCGATGGCGAAGGCCGTCACCGCCCCGCCCCCGACACTGGGTTCGGCCAGCACGCGCCAGGCCTTGCGTCGCCCGTCGGCCGCCGTCCAGCGGAAACCTTCCTGTCGCGTGCCCTGCCGCAGGGCATCGGCCACGATCGCCTCGGCCCCGCGGTCAAAGCTCAGCTGCCGCTGCAGGGCGTCTTCGAGGCTTTCGGCCTTGACCGCCGCAAGCCAGGCCCGGTTGGCCCAGGCCAGACGCCCGGTCGAATCGACCACCCAGGTCGGGATGGGTGAAGCGTCGGCCAGCAGGCCCGCCGCGCTGTCGCCGGCGCCCAGTCCGGCGGAAATTTCGGCATCCGTGAACCGCAGCCACGCCGATCCGGCCAGGGCCCGTCCCTCGATGCGCCACACCCCGGCATCGGTCTGCAGCGCCAGATCGAAGGCGACGCCGGACTGGACCAGCGCCTTCAGCCGGGCCGTGTCGGCCGCGGCGACCCTCCGGATCAGAAGGTTGCCCCGCGCATCGCCCGCCTCGCCGAGCGTCTCCAGCAGGGCGGGATCGCCGAACACCTGACCGGCCTGCAGACTGCCGTCCGCATCCTCCAGGATCTGCACCCTGACCTCGCGCATCAGGGCCAGACAGGCATCCCGTGTGGCGATCAGGTCCGCGCGGGCCTCCAGCTCCGCCTCAAGGGCCGCCTGGTGGCGACGCGCCCGGGCGTCCAGTCGCCACGCCCAGGCGCTGACCGCCAGTGCCAGACCGGCGGCCCCCACAGTGGCCACATAGGCGATGTCCGCACCCGCGATCACGCTTTCCCTGCCTCCATCCGCCGATGACCCGACCCGGCGGCTTGATTCGCCCGTTCACCATACCCCAAGATGGGCCGGTTGCACCGCCATGCCTGCGTGGTTCCGGAGACATCCCCTGTCCGCCCCGACACCTCCCCTGCCTGCGCCCTGGGGCGACAATCCCGTCGCCCCCTCGCTGGATGACTTTGCCCGGCTGGCCCGCGTCGCGCTCGACGCCCTGCCCGAACCGTTCCGGGGCCTGTCACAGGATGTGGTTCTGCGCGTCGATGACTTCGCCGATGCCGAGACGCTGGAGTCCCTCGGCATGGAAGAGCCCTTCGAACTAACCGGCCTCTATCACGGCGTCGACGTCGGCCGGCGCGACGAAATGGGGCCGGCGGCCGAGCCCTCGCGCATTTTCCTGTACCGGCGGCCCATTCTGGACGAGTGGTGCGAGCGCGGGGATGTCGGTCTCGCTGACCTGATCGCCCACGTCCTGATCCACGAGATTGGCCACCACTTCGGCCTGACCGACGACGACATCGATCGCATCGAGGACGACTGACGGCACCACTCCGGAAACGGGGTGTCCATTCGCGCATCGCCAACCGCCGCGCGCGGTTTTGGCCTGTCCGTTGGCGAAGGCGGCGCGGCGCTTTCCGCAAGCGCGGTGGCGGCGCCGGACCGCCCGGCCCAGGGTCTGGTCATCGACAGGGCGCACCGCCCCGTCCCCTGACCGGAGAGACCGCCATGAAGACCCGCATCGCCCTGATCGCCGCCGCCGTCGCCGCCCTCGGCACCGCCGCCACCACTCCTGTCCTCGCCCAGGACTCCAGCGTCACCTTCGAGTTCGAAACGGGTGCCCGCACCGGCTCGGTCATGGTGGTGCTGTTCAGCTCTCAGGCCGGCTATGACCGCAACCAGCCCATGGCCTCCATGGCGGTCCCCGCCTCGTCCAGCCCGGTCACCGTGACCTTCGAGGGCCTCGCGCCCGGCTCCTACGGCATGAAGTCCTTCCACGACGTGGACGGCGACGGCGAGATGGACACCAACCCGTTCGGCATGCCGGTCGAGCCCTATGCCTTCTCCAACAATGCCGTCGGCAATATGGGCCCCGCCAGCTGGGAGCGCGCCCGCTTCAATGTGAGCGGCGCCGTCGTCCAGACCATCATCCTGCGCTGATCTGAACCCTGGACAAGAGGAGCCCCGCCATGATCCCCTCCCGACGATCCTTCCTGCTGGGAGCCGCCGCCATGGGCAGCAGCGTCATCACCCCCGACGTGGCCGAGGCCGCGCGCCTGCTGTCCGCCCAGGACGCCCTCGCGACCGACTGGGGCCTGGCGACCCGCGACATTGAGGGCGACCTCGCCCCGCACCGTCTGACGCCGATCCACGGTCGGGCTCCCGCGGGGCTCCAGGGCGCCCTCTATCGCAACGGCCCGGCCAGGTTCCGCCGGCCGGGGGGCTCGGCCGAACACTGGTTCGACGGCGACGGCCTGATCCGCAAATTCAGCGTCTCGGACGGAGAGGCGACGCTCGCCGCCCGCTTTGCCGACACCCCCAAGCGCCGTCAGGAAACGCGTCTGGACGCCATGGTCATGCCCGGCTTCGGCACCCCCGCCGATCCGCGCGCCGAGATCGGCTCGAACGACGACGCCAATGCCGCCAACACCTCCGTGCTCAAGGTCGGCGACGATGTCTGGGCCCTGTGGGAAGGGGGCTCCCCCATGGCGATGGATGCCGGCACGCTGGAGACCAAGGGCTTCGTCACCCTGCGCGATGACCTGAAGGGCATGCCCTTCCTCGCCCACCCCCGGGTCGAACCCGATGGCCGCATCTGGAACCTCGGCCTGAACGGGGCCCGGGCCATTGTCTGGCGTCTGGCCGCCGACGGCACGCTTGAGGACGCCCGCGTCGTCCCCCTGCCGCGCGCCGCCTATATCCACGACTTCACGGCCACCGCCCGGCATCTGGTGATCGTGCTGCAGCCCTGGGTGCAGGTGCGCCAGACCATGCCCTTCTCGGCCGGCTTCGACTGGCAGGCCGGAACCGGCACCCAGGTGCTGGTGCTCGACAAGGACAACCTCGACAGCCGCCGTCTGTTCGACCTGCCGGACTTTGGCTTCTTCCATCTGGGCGATGCCTGGGAGGAAGCCGACGGCACCATCCGCTTTGACGTCTGCGCCCATGCCGACATGCGCTTTGCCGCGACCGGCGCGACCGAGATCCTGAACGGCGTGCCCCTTGGCGGAGAGCCCGCCCGGCTCGCCCTTGCTGTCCTGTCGCCGGGTGGCAGTGCCCGTCTGGACCGCACCACTGTGGTGGCCGAATTCCCGCGCAGCGACCCGCGCCGCGCCGGTCAGCCCCGCCGCTTCAGCCTTCATACAGCGGGCGAGAGCCCCGATCGCCCGTTTGCCACCGCCATCGGCCTGCACGACTGGTCGACCGGTCAGGCACACCAGTACGACTTTGGTCCCGATCAGGTCGTCGAGGAAATGGTGGTGGTGCCCAGGCCCGGTCAGAATGCCGAGGATGCCGCCTGGCTGGTCGGCCCTACGATCAACCTCAGGACCCGGATCACCGAACTGCATGTGCTCGACATGGCCCGGCTTTCGGACGGCCCCGTGGCCAGCTGGCGCTCGCACACGGCCCTGCCCGCCGGCTTCCACGGCATCTGGGCGAGCTAGTACCAGCCGGCGGCCCTGAGCGCGCGGGCGTGGCGGCGGCTGACCGGCACGCTCAACCCGCCGTCCAGCGTCAGGGTCGCCCGGCCGTCGCCGCGCGCCACACCCTGCACGGCGTCGCGCGCCACCCACCAGCTGCGGTGCGTCTGGGCCCCTTCCAGCCCCTCCAGCTCGATGAGGGCATCGGCCAGCCGCATCAGGATCAGGTCCGAACCCCGGTCGGTGTGCAGGCGCAGGTAATGGTCCTCGGACTGGACCGCGATCAGCCGCGCGCCCCGCAGCTTCGGCGGCAGGCGGTCGAGGAATCGCGCGGGTGCCTGACCGGCGGCGGCCTCATGGGTTTGCACGGTTCGCGACCGGGTCACGAAGACATTGATGGCGCTCATCGCTCCGGTGATGCTCAGCACGGGGGCCACGAAATAGACCATCGACGACACGGGATAGATCCGTCCCTCAAAGAACAGACCGGTCGCCAGCCACACCATCACCAGGATCGGCCCGGACATCAGGGCCGTGAGCACCACCACCGTCAGCCACGGCCGGTCATCCAGATTCAGGAACCGCTCGACCAGCTGGCCGCAGACATGGCCCCACAGCCCCCCCAGCACCATCAGGGGCACCCAATAGGCGATCCGGTGCCACAGCGGCTGCGCCGGGTCGCTGAACGCCCCGCTCAGCGCGAGGATCAGACCGGCCAGCGCGGCGATGCCCAGCCCGCGCAGAAAGTCGCGCGTCGTGTCGGCGATCATGTCCCTCAAGCCCCTGATCCTGCCCCAGGGCCCCTGCATGCGGGCTCAGGCCCGGCCCTGCAAGCGTTCACGGCGAAACCGCCATGAAATTACCGCTTTACATGACAGTGGGTTTTCCCCATATCGCGGGTTCCGGCGGACCCCGTAGGTCCCATGCTTGCGCCGCTAACGCCGGTCTGGGTTAACAATTTACAGGGGGTTACGTGAATTGCGCACGTACCAGCTTCCCCTGGACCTGGTCCGTGAGCGGTCCCCTGAACGTCCCGTCGCCCTCGTGCGGCCGCGTTCAGTTTCCGTAGCGGCACGCTGGTTCCAGGACAATCTGAAGGCCGACGTCTTCTATGCGGTGAAGGCCAATCCGTCGCGCTGGGTCATCGAGACCCTTGTCGACGCCGGTGTCACCGCCTTTGACGTCGCCTCGCTCGCCGAGGTCGAACTGGTCCGTTCGGTCAGCCCTTCCGCACGTCTGGCCTTCATGCACCCGGTCAAGAGCCGGTCGGCCATCACCCGTGCCTATTTCGACCACGGCGTCCGCACCTTCTCGCTCGATTGCGTCGAGGAGCTGCACAAGATTCTGGACGCCACCGGTCAGGCCACCGATCTGAACCTCGTGGTGCGGATGGCCGTCTCGGCCGACGGCGCGGCCTATACTCTGTCGGGCAAGTTCGGCGTGTCGCCGGATCAGGCCCCG
>CAYNDG010000060.1:0-9105 GCA_964395805.1 uncultured Brevundimonas sp. | reverse complement strand
GCTGTTCGCCTTCGACGTGATCAACTATCGCAACCGCTTCGTGGCCCAGCTGGCCCATCTTCTGGACAGCGTCACCGGCCCGATCCTGGCGCCGCTGCGCAGTATCATCCCCTCGCTGGGCGGGATCGATATCACGCCGATCCTGGCCCTTCTGATCATCGGCGGCATCCGCACCTACCTCCTGCCGGCCAGTTGCCAGGCCCTGTATCAACTGCTGGGCGGCTTCTGATGCATCGGGGCCACGCGCAGGTGCTTTCACCCTCCGGCCCGAGCGCCTAAGGTGGAGGCCTCCCGGCGCCCCGGCGCCCTTGAATTTCGAAGGTCATGACCACGATCAGGACGGTCGCCATCATCGGCGCGGGACAGATGGGATCGGGTATCGCCCAGGCGGTGGCCACCGGCGGCTATGCGGTGCGCCTGTATGATGCCGACCCCTCGCGGCTGCCGCTGGCGCGCGGCGTCATCGCCAACAGCCTGGCCCGTCGCGTCGATCGGGACAGCCTTGGCGCGGACGAGGCCCAGGCCATCCTGGGCCGGATCACCGATGCTGCGGATCTGGCCGCCGTCGGCGCGGCGGATATGGTGATCGAGGCCGCCGTCGAGGACGAGGGCGTCAAGACCGGAATTCTGAAGGCCCTGACCCCTCACCTCGGCCCGGACACCCTGGTGGCGTCCAACACCTCCTCGATATCGATCACCCGCCTGGCCTCGGCCACCGATCGGCCCGACCGCTTCATCGGCATGCACTTCCTGAAGCCGGCGCCGGCCATGCGGCTGGTCGAAATCATCCGCGGCATCGCCACCTCGACCCCCACCTATGAGTCCGCGGTCGCCTTCGCCGAGAGCCTCGGCAAGACCATCACCAATGCCGAGGACTTCCCCGCTTTCATCGTCAATCGCATCCTCGTGCCCATGGTCAATGAAGCGGTTTTCACCCTCTATGAGGGGGTCGGCGACGTGGCCTCGATCGACAGGGCGTTGAAGCTGGGGGCCAACCACCCGATGGGACCGCTGGAGCTGGCGGACTTCATGGGTCTGGACGTCGTTCTGGCCATCATGAACGTGCTCTACGACGGGCTGGCCGACAGCAAATACCGGCCCTGTCCGCTGCTGGTGAAATATGTCGAGGCCGGCTGGCTGGGTCGCAAGACGGGTCGGGGCTTCTACGACTATTCGGGCGAGACACCGGTGCCGACACGATGAAGACCCGTTTCGAAACCCTCGAGGATCTGCCGGGCCAGCGTCGGGTGACGTGGCGCCGGTCCGGAGGCTGGATCGCCCTCGCGGCCCTGCTGGGCATGGCCTGGCCCCCCTTGATCCTGACCTTTTTCATCTGGCCACCCCAGACCTGGCTGGACGGCCTGAACACCGACTGGCGCATCCTCGTCATGGCTGTGGGCGTCATCGCCGTACCGCTCTGCCTGTGGCTGCTCAACCAGGAACGGCTGCGTACGGGCCGCCCGGGCACACGGCTCGGCATCGTCTGGCGGTTCATGTTCTACGGGGGGCTGCTTGCCGCCGCCCTGCAGGGGTTCAACGCCCTCGTGCTTTCGGGCATCGGCGCCGCGCGGTCAGCCGACCTCGGTCAGGCCCTCGGCTATGCCGAGACCGCCCTGCTGATCTTTGGCGTCGGCGGGGTGCCGCTGGCGATCCTTGTGGGCATCAGCTACGCCCTGTGGGCCGGATTGTGCGCGGCCTTCCTCGCCTTCATGCCGCGGCCGGCCCCGGTCCGGGACCGGCTTGGCCTCAGCGGCCGCGACACCTTCCAGACCCACTGAACGACGTTACAGGGAATTTACTTTCCTTCGGACCGCCTCGCTGCGACCCTTGACGCCTGAATCCAGGTGATCGTCGGGGGGCATCACGACATGACATCCACAGACCTGCATACCGAACCGGCCACCGCACGGCTCGCGCCCGTCGCGCCCGGGGACCGGATCTTCAATCTGGACATGCTGCGCGGCTGGGCCGTGCTCGGCATTCTGGCGGTGAACGCCATCGCCTTTGCCTGGCCCCACATCCTGATTGCCCCTGTAGAAACGCCCCCGCCGGTCGACAGTACGATGGCGGATACGATCGGCATCTGGGTCATCGACGTCTTCTTTGCCGACAAGATGCGCACCCTCTTCACCATGTTGTTCGGCGTGTCGATCTTCCTCGTGGGGGGCGAGCGCAGTGATCTGGATCGGGGCGCGCTTCTACGGCGGCGTCTGGGGTGGCTGGCCCTGATCGGTGCCCTGCACGGCGCGCTGCTCTGGTATGGCGACATCCTTCTGCTTTACGCCGTCAGCGGTTTTCTCTTCCTGTTGGTCCGGTCATGGTCGGCCCGACGCCTGTTGTGGGTCGGAGGCCTGATCACCCTGTTCTGGGCCCTGCTGGCTGTCGGCTTCTACTGGGCGATGGGCAACATCCCGCCCGAAATGGCGGCCCAGTTTGAACAGGGGATGGCCGCCCCCACGCCCGAAATGATCCAGGCCATCGTCGATACCTATCGCTCGGGCGGCATTGCCGGGTTCATGGCGAACCTGACGACCTGGGCCACCTTTGCCGGCTTCATGCTCATCATGATCCCGGTCACCGTCCCCCTGATGATGGTGGGCCTGGGTCTCTACAAGTCAGGCTATCTGACGGGCACAGCCTCCATGGGCGCCTATCTGACCGTTCTGGTCATCGGCGGTGCCAACCTGGCCGTGTCGGCCTGGTGGGGCTGGCAGAAGGCGATGGCGCCGGATGGCGTGGATCCGACCGGGGGCTGGGCTGCGGCCTCGACGGGGGCTGCGCCTCTGGTCACCCTCTTCTATGTCACCGCCCTGATCCTGCTGACGAAGTTCGGCCTCGGCTTCATCACCCGGGTGCTGGTGCCGGTCGGCCGCATGGCCTTCACCAACTACCTCACCCAGACCCTGATCATGGTCACCCTCTATTACGCGGCCTGGGGGCCGTTGTGGTACGGCACCCACAGCACCTCCCGGATGTGGATGGTCGTCGGGGCTGTCTGGCTGGCCCAGCTGATCTGGTCACCCCTGTGGCTGTCGGCCTTCCGCATGGGACCGCTGGAATGGGCCTGGCGCTGCCTGACCTACGGGCGGATGGTCCCGATCTCCCGGGGGAACGACTGAGCCGACGGTCGCATTGCGGGACGGGGGGTGATGGCGTAATCGCCCCCCATGAGCACCGAAACGCCCGACAAAGCCCCGAACGCAGATGCCCCCCGACCGGAGGCCAGGGGTCCGCGCGGCTTTCAGGACCGGCGCGGTCCCGATCTGATTGCCGAACGCCGCATCGTCGAGCGCGTCTCGGCCGTCTATGAGCGCTGGGGATTCGAGCCGCTGGAAACCTCGGCCTTTGAGTACGCCGATGCGCTCGGCAAATTCCTGCCCGACGCTGACCGTCCCAACGAGGGCGTCTTTGCCCTGCAGGACGATGACGACCAGTGGATGGCCCTGCGCTATGACCTGACGGCACCGCTCGCCCGCTATGCCGCCCAGAGCTGGGAGACCCTGCCCAAGCCGTTCCGCCGCTATGCCTTTGGCCCCGTCTGGCGCAATGAAAAGCCGGGGCCCGGCCGGTTCCGCGAATTCATCCAGTGCGACGCCGATACCGTCGGATCGGACCGGCCCGAGGCCGATGCTGAAATCCTGGCGCTGGCCGTCGAGGGGCTGACGGCTGCGGGCCTTGATCGCGATCAGGCCCAGATCAAGGTCTCGAACCGCAAGCTGTTCGACGGCCTGTTCAGCGCGGGCGGTATCGACGATCCGGCCCAGCGACTGACGGCCCTTCGCGCCGTCGACAAGTTCGACCGCCTGGGCTGGGAGGGCGTCTCGGCGCTGCTGGGCGAGGGGCGTCTCGACGAGTCCGGCGACTATACCAGGGGCGCTCAACTGCCGACCGCCGTCATCTCCACCGTCGAGCGCTTCCTGGCCTCGGCGGGCCAGGCCAACCTCAGCCGCGCGGATACGCTTTCCGCCGTGGCCGGTGCGGGCGATCTGGGCGCGGCCGGCGAGGAGGCTCTGAAAGAGCTGCAGGCCATCGATGCGGCCCTCGGCATCATGGGCGTTGATCAGGCCGCCGTGCGCTTCGATCCAACGGTCGTGCGCGGGCTGGAGTATTACACCGGCGTCGTGTTCGAGGCCGAGCTGCTGCTGCCGACTACGGATGAAAAGGGCCGCCCCGTCCGGTTTGGCTCCATTGGCGGCGGCGGCCGCTATGACGATCTGGTCGCCCGCTTTACCGGCCAGAGCGTGCCCGCGACCGGGTTTTCCTTCGGGGTCTCGCGTCTGGCGGCGGCCCTGCGCGCCAGCGGACGCGATCCGGCGGGCGAGGTCCGCGGCCCGGTCGTGGTGATCGCCTTTTCCGACGCCGATATGGCCCACTACCTGGGCATCGTCGCCGAACTGCGAGGGGCGGGCATCGCGGCCGAACTCTATCTGGGCCGGGCCGGTATGAAGGCCCAGATGAAATATGCCGACCGCCGGAATGCGCCGGTCGCCATCCTGCTCGGCGGGGATGAGATCGCGGCCGGGACCGTGACCCTGAAGGATCTCGATGCCGGGCGGCGTCTGTCGCAGGCAGTTTCCGACAATGCCGAATGGAAACAGGCCCGTCCCGGCCAGCGGACGGTGGCGCGCAGCGAACTTCTGGCGGTGGTCCACGAGATTATCGAAGGTTCATCGAGAATCGGCTGACGGCCCGCTCGGGTTATCGACGATCAGTCAGGAAAACGCCGGATTTCGCCTTCTGTTTGATTGACTTGGCCCGACCTGGGCGTATGAATGACCTCCTCGAAGCGCGCGACGCGGTGCGACGCGCAGTCTTCGTAGGCGTTTCGGGGAGGAAACGTCCGCTCCTAGACGAGCGAAAGAAGCCCGCCGCGATGTATCCCCCGCGGCGGGCTTTTTCGTGCCTGGCGCTCACCGTCGTCGCAATCTCCGGCCACGAAAAAGGGGCCGTCCGATGGACAGCCCCTCGTTCATTTCATCCTGACGCGGCCTACCAGAGGCGGACGCGTTCTTCCGGGGTCAGATAGTATTTCTGGCCGGGCTGGACATCGAAGGCCTCATACCAGGCGTCCAGGTTACGGATCGGCCCCACCACACGGAACTCGGCGGGCGAGTGCGGTCCGGTGGCGATCTGGTTGCGCAGGGCCTCGTCGCGGTATTTGGTGTTCCAGACCTGGGCCCAGCCGAGGAAGACCCGCTGGACACCGGTGGTGCCGTCGAGGATCGGCGACTCCGCGCCGTCCAGCGACGCCAGATAGCCTTCCAGCCCCAGGGTGACGCCGGCCAGATCGCCGATGTTCTCGCCCATGCTCAGCGCCGGGCGGATCGGATAGCCCGGCAGGGGCTCATAGGTCGCATACTGGCGGCCCAGCATGTCGGCGCGAGCCTCGAAGCGCGCCGCATCCTCGGCCGTCCACCAGTCGCGCAGCACGCCGTCGCCGTCGGACTTGCGGCCCTGATCGTCGAAGCCGTGGCCGATCTCGTGGCCGATGACGCCACCGATGCCGCCGTAGTTCACTGCCGGGTCGCCGGTCGGGTCGAAGAAGGGCGGCTGCAGGATGGCGGCCGGGAAGACGATCTCGTTCTTGGTCGAGTTGTAATAGGCGTTCACCGTCTGCGGGGTCATGCCCCACTCGTCCCGGTCCACCGGGCCGTTCATGCGGCCGACCTGGAAGTTCCAGCGGAATTCGCCCGCGCGCTCGGCGTTGCCCACCAGATCCCCGGCGTCGACCTGCAGCGTCGAATAGTCTCGCCACTTCGTCGGATAGCCGACCTTCACGGTGAAATTGTCGAGCTTGTAGAGGGCCTGCTCCTTGGTGGCGTCGCCCATCCAGTCCAGCTGGCGGATGCGGTCGGCCAGGGCCAGACGCAGGTTGGCGACCAGCTCCTCCATCATCATCTTCGACTGGGCGGGGAACCAGCGGTCGACGTACAGCCGGCCGAAGGCCTCGCCCATGGTGCCCTCGGCGAAGCTGACGGCGCGCTTCTCGCGCGAGCGTTGCTCGGGCTGGCCGGCGAGGTCGCGCGAACGGAACTGCCACTGGCGGTCCGAGAAGCGGGCCGACAGGAAGGGCGCCATGTCGTCGACCGTGTGGAAGGCCTGCCAGGCCTGGATCACCTCGATCGGCGTCCCGGCGTAGACCGCGGCGATCTTCGGCAGGGCGGTGTTCTGGCGGACGACGACGGTGGTCACCCCGCCGAGGTCCGCCTGCTCCAGCCATGCCGCCCAGTCGAAGCCGGGCGCATAGGTCGCCAGGTCGGCCGGGGTGAAGGGATTGTAGGTCATGTCCCGGTTGCGGTTCTGCTCCGGCGTCCAGTGCGCCTCGGCGATCCGGGTCTCCAGCGCCACGATGGCGGCCGCGGCCTCGGCGGGGTTTTCCCAGCCGATCATGCCGAGCATGTCGGCGACATAGGCCTCGTACAGGCGCTTCTTCTCGCCGAAGCGGGCCTCGTCGAGATAGTAGTCCCGGTTCGGCAGGCCGATGCCCGACTGGCTGACGTAGGTGGTGTAGCGGCTGGGGTCCTTCTGGTCGTCGCCGATGCCGACGCCGAAGAAGCCCGAGCCGAAGCCGCCCTGCAGCGTGCCCATGTAGGCGGCCATCTTGCCGTGGTCGTCGGCCGCGCGGATGGCGGCGAGGTAGGGCTCGACCGGCCGGGCGTCCAGCGCCTCGATGCGCTCCACGTCCATGTAGGAGCGGTACAGGTCGGCCATCTTGCGCTCGTCGGTGCCGGCGGCGAGGTTCGGGTTGGCGAGCAGTTCGTCCAGCAGGGCGCGCAGGCGGTTGTCGGACAGTTCGCGCAGCAGGGCGAACGACCCGTAGGAGGTGCGGTCCGACGGGATCTCCAGCGTCTTGAGCGCCGTGCCGTTGGCGTGCAGGAAGAAGTTCTCGCCCGGGGCCACCGACAGGTCGCGGCCCTCGATGGCGAAGCCCCAGGTTCCGTACTTGGGTGCCTCGGTGCCTTCCCACGACCCGCCTTCGAACAGGGCCGGGTTGAACAGGGTGAAGACGGTGCAGGCCTCGTCGACGCACTCGTGGCCGTGGCCGTCGTCGATCGTGTGACGCTGCTGGGCCAGCGCCGGGGCGCCGGCGAGCAGGGCGGCCGAGGCGGCGACCGTGAGAAGCAGGGACTTACGCATGGGGCATTTCTCTCCGTTCCGTCCGTGCGGACGGTTCGGCGCGGACCCTACGCCCGGCGCCGCTCTCGCCACCTTAAATTATTGTCATGAAGCCGCGCGCGCGCCTCGCAAAGCGCGGCCGGGGCGGTCATGATGTCGCGGACGAACCGGAGGGGCGATGGCGGCGGGACACGGCGGCGGCGAGTACAAGGACCTGGTGGTCTTCCTGGCCGCGGCCGGGGTGGTCGTGCCCCTGTTCAACCGGCTGAAGATCAGCCCCATCCTCGGCTTTCTGGCGGCGGGGGTGCTGCTGGGGCCCGACGGGCTGGCGCGGCTGGCCTCGACCGCGCCGTGGCTGGCCTGGCTGACGATCGACGACGCCGCCCAGATCCGCGCCCTTTCCGAGCTTGGCGTCGCCTTCCTGCTGTTCATGATCGGGCTGGAGCTGTCGTGGGAGCGGCTGCGGGCCATGCGGCGGCTGGTGTTCGGTCTGGGCATGACCCAGATCGCCGTCTGCACCGTGGGGCTGGGTGCCCTGTTCATGCTGATGGGCCAGCCGCTGGTCTCGGCCGCTGTGCTGGCCATGGGGCTGGCCCTGTCGTCCACCGCGGTGGTGATGCCGGTCATGGCCGAGCGGGGCCGGCTGGCGGGCCCGGCCGGGCGGACAACCTTCTCGATCCTGCTGGCCCAGGATCTGGCCGTGGCGCCGATCCTGATCACCGTGACCGTGCTGGCGGCCACCGCCCTGGAAGGCGCGACCCCGGCGGGCGAGTTCGACCCGGCGGTGCTACGGCCCGCCCTCCTGACGCTGATCCCGGCCGCCCTCGGCCTCGCCGTGCTGGTGATCGTGGGCCGGCTGGTGCTGCGGCCGATGTTCCGGTCGGTGGCGAAGGCACGGGCCCGGGGACAGGGCCAGGGGATGTTCGTCGCCGCCAGCCTGCTGGTCGTGGTGGCGTCCGGGCTGGCGGCGCAGGCCGTGGGCCTGTCGATGAGTCTGGGTGCCCTGATCGCCGGGCTGCTGCTGGCCGAGACCGAGTTCCGGCGCGAGGTCGAGGTGTCGATCGAGCCGTTCAAGGGGCTGTTGCTGGGGGTCTTCTTCGTCGGCGTCGGCATCGGCCTGGACCTGGACGCGGTGGCGGCGAATCCGGGGATGGTCCTGGGCCTCGCGCTGGGCATCACGACGCTGAAGGCGGTCCTGATCTACCTCTCGGCACGGGCGTGGAAGGTGCGCAACCGCACGGCGCTGGAGACGGCGCTGGTGCTGGGTCCGGCGGGGGAGTTCGCCTTCGTCATTCTCGGCGCCGGCATGGTGGAGGGGGTGGCGTCGCCCGCCTTCACCGGGACGGTCATGCTGGCGGCCACGATCAGCATCTTCACCATCCCCCTGATGGCCCTGCTGGCCGACCGGCTGGTCGAAAAGGTCACCCGCGCGGCTCCGGACCTGCCGGAGGAGGCGACCACGCCGGGCGCGGCCGAAGGCAAGGTCCTGATCGTCGGCTACGGCCGGGTCGGCCGGCTGGTCGGCGAACTGCTGACCGAACACGGGCAGGGGTTTCTGGCCGTGGACAGCGATCCGTCGGTGGTCTCGGCCGCGCGGGCCGAGGGCGTCGACGTCAGCTGGGGCGACGCGGCGCGGGTCGAGTTCCTGGAGCGGTGCGACCTCGATCACGCCCGGGCGGTGGTCGTCACCATGGACGCGCCGGGCAAGGTCGACGAGGTGGTCCGCAGCGTCCGGGCGGCGCACCCCGATCTCTGCCTGATCGCCCGCGCCCGCGACGAGAAGCACGCCGTTCGCCTGTATGAGCTGGGGGCCACCGACGCCGTGCCCGAGACGACGGAGGCCAGCCTGCAGCTGGCGGAGAACACCCTGGTCGACGTCGGCGTGCCCATGGGGCTGGTGCTCGCCTCGATCCACGAGCGGCGCGACGTCTTCCGCAGGGCCTTCCAGGAGGCGCGGCCGGAGGGCGGGCGGACGCGGCCGGCGCGGGC
>CAYNDG010000059.1:1109-9153 GCA_964395805.1 uncultured Brevundimonas sp. | reverse complement strand
CGCTCGCCGCCCTCGCGGGCTGCGCCCTCATGCTCCAGGGCTGTCTGGTGGGCGCCGTCGTGGGCACCGGGGCTGCGGTCGTCGGCGGAACGGTCAAGGCGACCGGGGCCGTGCTGGGCGCAGGCGTCGATGCCGTCACCACCTCGGACGAGGAAACCCGTCTGAAACGCGAACGCGAACAGCGCGACTATGAGCGCGAGCAACGCCGCTGCGAACAGCGCCGCGCCTCGGGCCGCAGCTGCTAGGCAATATCGACGAACGTCGTTCCCGTAACGCAGATATCCATGCTATACGCGCTTCGCGTGTTAGCGCGGTCGCATGAACGCAGATCGCGAACCGCGAGGCGCCGAGATATGGCCTTGATCTGCATCACCGTCACAAACTGGATCGAAGAAGAGATCCTCGAGCCCGTCGACACATGGGTCACTCAGGTCCAGCAGCAATGCCAGCAGCTGCCCTGGTGGGATCCCCGGAAATGGCTCTGCTGGCTGGTGACCACCGTCATCAAGGTCGTCATCTGGGTCAGCCGCGTCATTCTGGTGCCCGTGCTGTCCATCGTATGTCACTTCGTGGCTTTCGTCGTGGGCTGGGTCTTGATGCTCGCTGCCACCGTCATCGTGGCCTTCAACCCGCAGAGCAACGCCATCCAGTGGGTCAACTACTGGTTCCTGACCCGGGGGCGGATCACCTTTGTCAGTAGCTCTCCGTCGGCCAAAGCGGGCGAATTCGATTACGTCTTTACCTGCCACTGCAAAGACGGCGACCACACAATCACAGTCACCGCCGCAACGGACGACCATGCCGCTGACCAGGCCCGGGTCGCCTGCATCAAGACGTGTGCCTAGAGCGTCAGCACGCACCGCTCATTGATGGTCGGGCGGGCCACCTGGATGCGGCACAGGCCCGGCCAGTCGGGCTTCATCCGCGTGGCGAACCACAGGCACAGGTTCTCGAGGCTGGGCAGTTCCAGTCCGGGCTTTTCATTCAGCAGGCCGTGATCCAGCTCTTCCGCCGCGGCCTTCAGCGCGCGGTCCAGCGCACCGAGGTCGGCGACCCACCCATGCTCGGCATCCAGCGTCTCGGAGCGGACCGTCGCCTCAACCGTGAAGGAGTGGCCATGCACCCGGCGATAGATGCTGCCCTCCGGCTCGTTCGGGAAGTGATGGGCCGCATCGAAGGTGGCCTGTTTGGTGATCTCGAAAATGGGCATCAACGCACGCCGATATATTTGTGGGTCTGGACGCTCAGGCGCCAGCGGGGATGGGTCAGGCAGTAGTCAAAGGCTGCCGCTGTGTTGGCCTGAACGTCCGGCCCGTCCATGGGCTGCAGCCAGAAGCGCTCGAAATCGAGCGCCTCGAACCGCTCGGGCCGGGCCGTGTCCTGCGGATAGACCAGTTTGAGTTCCTGCCCCCTGGTCTGAACGACCGGCGCATCGGCCTTGGGGCTGACGCAGAGCCAGTCGAGGCCGTCCGCCGCTGCAATCGTGCCATTGGTCTCGACCGCGATGTCAAAGCCGCGCGCGTGCAGGGCCTCGATCAGCGGGGCGTCGAGCTGCAGCAGGGGCTCGCCCCCGGTACACACGACCAGCGGCCGCCCCCCCTGCCCCGTCCAGAAGCCTGAGACATGGTCTGCGAGCGCCGCAGCATCCGCGAACTTGCCGCCGCCGTCGCCATCGGTGCCGACAAAGTCCGTATCGCAGAAGGTGCAGACTGCGGCGGCGCGGTCCTGCTCGCGCCCGCTCCACAGATTGCAGCCGGCAAAGCGCAGGAAGACGGCGGCGCGGCCGGCCTGTCCGCCTTCGCCCTGCACCGTCAGGAAGGTCTCCTTGACCGAATAGGTCATGCCGCCACCCATTCGGCATGGCCGCGCGCCCGCAGTTCGCACGCCGGGCAGGTGCCGCAGCCATAGCCCCAGGCATGGCGCTGCGAGCGGTCGCCCCGGTAACAGGTGTGGCTGGCCTCGAGGATCAGCTCGACCAGGGGCTCACCCCCGATCCGATGGGCCAGCGCCCATGTGTCGGCCTTGGTCAGGGCCATCAGGGGCGTCTCGATCCGCACCGGCTGGTCCAGCCCCAGCGACAGGGCCCGCTCCATGGCGTCAATCGTCTCGCGGCGACAGTCGGGGTAGCCCGAGAAATCAGTCTCGCACATGCCACCGACCATCACGTCCAGCCCTCGCCGGTCGGCCAGCGCCGCCGCCACGCTCAGGAACACCAGATTGCGCCCGGGCACGAAGGTGGTCGGCAGGCCGCGTGCGTCCATCTCCATGGCCTTGTCGGCCGTCAGCGCACTCTCGGCGATGGCGCCATAGCCGGTCAGGTCGACGACGTGGTCCTCGCCCAGCCGGTCCGCCCACTGCGGCAGGGTTGCGCGCATGCCGTCACGCACCGCCAGCCGCGCCTGCATCTCGACCGCGTGCCGCTGGCCATAGTCAAAGCCGACCGTCTCGACGCGCGCATAGCGGTCCAGCGCCCAGGCGAGACAGGTCGCACTGTCCTGCCCGCCCGAGAACAGGACGAGGGCCGAGGCGGCAGGCTGTCGGTCGAAAGCGCTCATGACAAATCTGCGGTCGGCCGTCTGGCCGCGCGCATGCACAAAAAGCCCGTGGAGGCGGGAAGGAGCGCCTCATACACCCCCGGACGCATCGATGCAAAAACGACGAAAACAAGGCGAGAAAACGGTCGTTTCCGGCGTTTACCAATCTGAAAATGGTTGTGGCCTATGCCTGACTGCCAGTTCAAGGAGTATCGGTCAGTTATGCCGACGATCGAAAAGCTGACCGAAAAGGCTGTGCCGGTCTCGCCCGAGGCCGTCGGGTCGGAGGTTTTTGCCCGCTTCCGGGACCATCCGCATACGCTGGTGATACCGGTGGTCAGCGATGACCGGCCCGTGGGCCTGATCGAACGCAACGCCTTCCTGCTCAAGGTTGCAGGTCCGCTCGGCCATGCCCTTTACGGCAATCGCCCCATCACAGAGCTCATGGATACGGATCCGTCGGTGGTCGAGGCCGGCGTACGGATCGACAGCTTCTGTGACGCCATTCTCGGTTCGGGGCCCGACGCGCTGACCCGGGGCTTCATCGTCACCCGTCAGGGCAAATACTGGGGTGTGGGGACCGTCATCTCCCTGCTCAAGGCCATCAATGACGACCAGCGTCGCCAGAATGCCGAACTGACCGAGCAGGCCCGCGTCCTGTCTGACACCCGCACCCAGGCGCTGGCTGCCGCCCGGGCGAAGAGCCAGTTCCTGTCGATCATGAGCCACGAGCTGCGCACGCCCCTGAACGGTGTGCTGGCCGTCGCCGAACTCCTGCGGCGTCAGCCCCTGAATGCCGCAGCGCAGTCCCACGTCCAGACCATCGTCGACTCGTCCGAAACCCTGCTGCAGATCCTGCAGGATGCGCTGGACCTGTCCCGGGCCGAGGCGGGTGAGCTGGACATGAACCCCCAGCCCACCATCCTGCGCAGCCTGATGGACGATGTGGCCGCCATGTGGGAGCCGCGCGCCTCGCAGGACAATGTCCATCTGGTCGTAAGCTATGAGGGCGACACCGAACTCACGGCACAGATCGACCCCGTCCGCATCAAGCAGATCTTCAACAACCTGATCGGCAATGCGCTGAAGTTCGCCCGGAATGGCATGGTCGAGGCCGGGTTGAAGGCCTGGGTCGAGGGCGACCGGGTGCTGATGCAGGCCCGCGTCCGGGACGACGGGCCGGGGGTCGCCCCTGAGCGCGTCAATGTCATATTCGAGCCCTTTGTCCACGGCTCCGGCCCCGACGGCGCGGGCCTGGGCCTCGCCATCTGTCGCCAGATCATTGACAGGCTGGACGGTCGCATCTGGGCCGAGAACAATGCCGGGCGTGGCGCCACCTTTGCCTTCGACATATCGACCGGGCGCGCCGAGCGCGCCGCAGACGTCGAGAGCAATGTTTCGAATCTGGTCGAGTCCGACAGGATCTTCAATCCGCACATTCTGATCGTGGACGACAATGCCACCAACCGCGTGGTCGCCCAGGCCCTGTGCGAAATGTTCGGCTGTACGTCGGAAACCGCCGAGGACGGGATGGAAGCCCTGGATGCGGTCAAGGCCCGCGACTTCGATCTGATCCTGATGGACATCAAGATGCCGCGCATGGACGGCCTGCAGGCCACCCAGGCGATCCGCAAGCTGAAGGGGTCGATGCGCGACGTGCCGATCATCGCCCTGACGGCCAACGCCGACCCCGAGGACGCCCGTCGCTATGTCGCCTCGGGCATGGCCGCTGTCGTCGAAAAGCCGATCAAGCCCGAACGCCTGCGCCACGCAATGAACGCCGCCCTCCTGGGCCCGCCCAGCGAGGACGAGCGGACCAGCGCCACCGTCCGCAGCGCCGCGGTCTGAACCTTCTTCCATTTGCAGGAGCGGCGCCGCGCGATAAGCACGGCCCATGGATGTTCCCGCTATCGCTCCCCTGCTGCCACAACTCGCTTCGGGCGCGGCCCATACCCATGCCCTGGGGTTCACCTTCGAGTCCCTGGACGGGGACCGGGTCCGGATACGGGTCCCCTGGCGCGAGGACCTGGTCGGCGATCCCGAAACCGGGGTCATAGCGGGCGGCGTCGTGACCACCCTGCTGGATCATGTCGGAGGTCTGGCGGTCTGGGTGTCGCTGGACAATTTCAAGCCTCTGGCCACCCTGGACCTGCGCGTCGACTACATGCGGCCCGCCCGGCCCCGCACGGACCTTGTCGCCGAAGCCCGCTGCTTCCGGCTCACCCGGTCCATCGCCTTTGTCAGGGCCTGGGCCTTTGAGGATGCGCCCGACGACCCCGTCGCGGCAGCCCAGGCGGCCTACATCCTGACCGCGACCCGGCCCGGTCGCCGGCCGAAACCGGAGGCCGGGGAATGAGCCGCGTGATCGATGCCATGCCCTATGCGCGCTTCCTCGGCCTGACGGTCGATTCGGAGGGGGATATCCTGACCGTCACCATGCCCTTCTCCGACCATCTGATCGGCAATCCCATGCTGCCGGCGCTGCATGGTGGCTCCACGGCGGCACTGCTGGAGATCACTGCCATGGCCCAGGTCGCCGCCAGCTTCCCCGAAATGCATCTGCCCCGACCGATCAATGTCTCGATGGCCTATCTGCGGTCCGGACGCCCGAGGGATGTGCTGGCGCGGGCCCGCATCAACAAGGCCGGACGGCGGGTCGCCCATGTACTCGCCGAGGCCTGGCAGGACGATGAGGATCAACCGATTGCGGCCCTGACCGCGCATTTCCTGCTCGAAGACCGCTTTTAGTTGTACGCATAAACTATTCATGGTTGCATCCACCGGTGGCATTCCGCCACCGGGAGATTTGCTTATGAACCGTGATGAAGTCGGCCAGAGCCTGGCCCTCCGCCTCTATGCCGCCGAAGCGGCAATCGACGCCGCCCTGACCGAAACGGCACGACTCGCCGCCAGCCTGCCCGAAGCCCGGGCACAGGCCTACCTCTCGGCTGTCACCGGCCAGAAGGTCTTCGAGGACACCGCCCAGACCGTCGTGGCGCTGTCCGAGGCGCGCGGCCACATTGTCCGGACCCATGGCCGCCTGTCAGCGCTCGCCCGGAAACTGGGGCTTGACGATCTTGCGGTCGGACCGATCGACAAGCCTGATGACGAACCCCCGGTTGGCGGCGGGGTCACCGCCGCCGATTCCGTGAAAACGACAGTTTCCCGGCCGACCGAAGCGTGTTAAGACTTTCTTAACCCAAAGTTGACTGGAGGCTTACATGGACAGAACTGAAGTCGTCGCCAGCGTCGCAAAGGATCTGCACGCCACGGAAAAGGCCATTGATGCGGCCATCACCCAGACCACGACCCTGGTCCAGTCCATGATCGGCGCTCGCGCCCTCCTTGAGGTGTCGCCGGTCGCCGGTGCCGCCAGCCAGGCCAAGGCCATGGAAACCATCGCCGCCCTCAGCGAAGCGCGCACGGCCATCGTCGCCTGCCACGCCGAGCTGCAGAAGGACCATCGCAAGATGGGCTGGGGCGTCTACGCCGTCGGTCCGGTCAACAAGCCGGACGATTGGGAAACGCCTGTGGGTGGAACGCCTCCGACCAAGGGTCACCTTCGGGTCGCCTGAATTCGGCGTAATCTTTGGACCCGGGCGTTTCAGTCCGGGTCAATTCCATGCATGATCGCCCTCTGAGTGTTTCGTTCGGAGGGCGATCTCATGTTTGACACCCTCTCGGCCCAGATCGGCGCGGTCTTCATCGTCCTGGTTCTCGGGTTTGCCTTTCTCAAGGGCGAAGAAACCGAGCGGGTGGCCGCCGGCGCCTACGGGCTTGGCTGGCTGGCATCCCTGCTCGTCCAGAATGACAGCGACCTCTACAACGCCCAGTGGAGCATGCTGGGAATCGACATCATCATGCTGCTGGTGCTCGGCGCCCTGGTCTGGAAATCGCACCGGGCCTGGCCGACCTGGGCAAGCGCAGCCCAGTTGCTGGTCGTCACCGCCCATATTCTGATGAGCCTCGATACCCGCCCGTCGATCTCCTCCTACTATACCGTGATCAATATTGCCGGTTACGGCGTGCTGATCGCACTCGCAGTGGGCACCTTCTGGGCGTGGCAGGAACGCCGCGCGGCGGGGTTGGAATAGGCATTTAATCCTATATCCTGCCCGTCTGATTCGCGCGGAGAGCCGGTGTGCCGCTCACCCATGTACAGAT
Source organism: uncultured Brevundimonas sp. (assembly GCA_964395805.1). GTDB lineage: Bacteria > Pseudomonadota > Alphaproteobacteria > Caulobacterales > Caulobacteraceae > Brevundimonas. Next base: position 2,455 of record CAYNDG010000059.1, on the reverse strand, counting down.
CTGGCGAGGACTTGACCGTCTGGCCGAGGCCCACGGGCTGACCGCCTCCGGGCTGGCCCGGCGCGCGGGGCTGGATCCGACCGCCTTCAACCCGTCCAAGCGTCAGGGGCCACCGCCCGAAGCGCGGCCGCGCTGGCCCTCGACCGAGAGCCTGACCCGGGTGCTGGCGGTCTGTGGCGTGTCACTGGGCCAGTTCGCCCGACTCGCCGAGGATGCGGAGCAGCCCCCGGCCACCGTACCCCTGCTGGGTCTCGCCCAGGCCGGTCAGGACGGCTTTTTCGATGAGGCGGGCCTGCCCGCGGGCGAGGGCTGGCTGGAGACCGACCTGCCCCAGGCGCGCGACGGTCTCTACAGCCTTGAGGTGTCGGGCGAGTCCATGGCGCCCCTCTACCGGCCCGGGGACAGGCTGATCGTGGATGCCGAGCCGAGGCCCGTACGACGGGGAGACCGCGTGGTCGTGCGCACCCGTTCGGGCGAAACCCTGGTCAAGCAGGTGGACCGGCTCGACTCCTCCAACCTGACCCTCTTGTCGATCAACCCGGACTATCCGCCCCGGATGGTCCCGACGGCCGACGTGGCCTGGGTCCGGCGCATCCTCTGGGTCAGCCAGTAGACGTACAAACGGGGCGCGTCCTTGACGGACACGCCCCGCTGGTCAGGGCCATGACCCGATCAGTAGGTGAGATAGTGGGCGCTCACCCAACCGCCGTTGCTCAGCTGCACCCACTCCCCTTCCGAGCCGGTGGCCTGTACCGACTGGCCGGCGCTCAGGCTGCCGATCTGGCGATAGTTGGTCCCGGGGCCTGACCGGACCCGAAGGTTGCTGGTGGCGCGCAGGGATGTAACGCCGCTCTGGGCCTGGGGCGCCTGCCGGGCGCGTTCGCGCTGCTGCTGACAGCCGATGTAGGAGCCGGCCGCAGCACCCGCCGCCGCACCGGCCACGGCGCCCAGTTCGCGCTCATTGCGGGAAACCTGGCTGCCCGCCAGGGCACCCAGCACGCCGCCGATCACGGCCCCGGTCTGTTGCCGGCCGCCCGGAGCGTCGCAATTGGTAATGCCGTTGGCAGCCTGGGCATTGGCGATACCCGGCACCGCCGACATCGCAACAAGGGCCGCACCGGCCATCAGGGCCCGGTTGATCATCTTCGACATGACTCACTCCTTCAGTGTCATCGATGTCATGAAAATGCGCAGCCGCCCCGAAAGGCTCCCGTGAACGAGTCGTTGTTTTCGGTTCACAATTCTTGCGCTACCGCTCGGCTCGCGGAGCCTCGCTGCTTGAGCGCGGGGTTTCTTGCGCTACCGCTCGGCTCGCGGAGCCTCGCTGCTTGAGCGCGGGGTTTCTT
>CAYNDG010000059.1:0-1009 GCA_964395805.1 uncultured Brevundimonas sp. | reverse complement strand
GCGCTATCGCTCGGCTCGCGGAGCCTCGCTGCCTGAGCGCATGATCCTTGCGCTATCGCTCGGCTCGCGGAGCCTCGCTGCCTGAGCGCGGGAGATCCCCCCCATCGGGGGAGGGGGACCGTCCGTAGCCCGCAGGGCGAAGGAGGGTGGAGGGGGCCGCCCCCTACCCCGCCAGCTCGCCCCGCGCGCCCTTCTCGATCAGCACGATGGTCTGGGGCAGGCCATAGATGGCGGCGAACGAGCCGAAGCGCGGCCCCTGAGAGGCGCCGAGCAGCACTTCATACAACGCCCCGAACCAGGCCCGCAGCGGCTGGAAGTCGTGCGCCTTGCCGACCGCATAGACCTCGTTCTGGATCACCTCGCCGTCGGTCGTGTCCGACGGCAGGGCCTTCAGCCGCGCCGCCAGGTCCTCGAACGCCGCCCGCTCCTGCTCCGTCGGCGCGCGATAGGTCTTCGCCGGCTTCACGAAGTCCTCGTAATAGTTCAGCGCATGCCCCATCAGCCGGTCCAGAGTCGGCTCATTCTCCGGCGTCGCTTCCGGAAGATATTTGCCCATATAGGCCCACAGCTGCGCCTTCGACGAGGCATTGGCCACGCCGACCAGGTTCAGCAGCAGGCTGAACGACACCGGGCTGGCGACCTTCGGCGGGGCGCCCGCGTGGATCGACCAGACGGCATTGTCGATCTGTTTGGCCGGCTCCTGCGTCTGGAACTGGTCGATGAAGCTGAGATAGTCGTCGATCGCCCGCGGAATGACGTTGAAGTGCAGGCTCTTGGCCGACTTCGGCGACTGGAACATGTACCAGCTGAGCGACTCCGGCGTGCCATAGCGCAGCCACTCGTCCATCGTCAGGCCATTGCCCTTGGACTTGGAAATCTTCTTGCCCTCAATGTCGAGGAACAGTTCGTAATTGAAGCCCTCGGGCGGGGTGCCGCCCAGCGCCCGGCAGACCTTGGAGCTCTCGCGCACGCTCTCGATCAGGTCCTTGCCCGACATCTCGTAGTCGAC
>CAYNDG010000058.1:0-9269 GCA_964395805.1 uncultured Brevundimonas sp. | reverse complement strand
TGCCACGATGGGCGGCCGGCTGTATGCCGTGCCGCGCCATCTTGTCGTAGAGTGTTTTTCGCGGGAGCTGCAGGACCGTCGTGACCCGGCGGATGTCGCCCCGACAGGTGTCGAGGGCCTCCCGGATCAACTCTGCCTCATAGCGGGCGACCCTGTCGGCCAGGCTGTCTCCTGACGCACTGCCCGGAGAGAGATCGGCGAGCCCGACCGCCAGCTGATTGGCAAAATTGGACAGCTCGCGCAGATTGCCCGGCCAGTCGTGCTCGATCAGCCGCCGACGAACGGCGTGGCTGATCGATGGCATCGGACGTCCCATGCGAGCCGCCGCGCGCGCGAGGAAGCGGGCGAACAGGATCGGCACATCCTCCATCCGGTCCCGAAGCGGCGGGATCCGCAACCGCACGACATTCAGTCGATAGTAGAGGTCCTCGCGCAGGTCCCCGCGGGCAACCGCTTCGGCGGGATCGTTCTGCGTCGCCGCCAGAACGCGCAGGTCGAGGGCCCGCGGCTCGACACTGCCCAGCGGCCGCACCTCCCGTTCCTCAAGGACGCGCAGCAACATCAGCTGGGCCTGCCGGGGCGCCAGATCCACCTCGTCAAGGAAAAGGCTGCCCTGATGGGACTGTTCGATCTGGCCCTCCCGTCTGCGGATCACCGCAGACGCATATCCGCTGTCCTGGCCCATCAACTGGGCCTCGACGCCGGCGTCGGTCAGTGCACCGCAGGTGACTGCCACGAAGGGCTTGGGACGACGTCGACTGGCATTGTGGATGGCCCGCGCGACAGCCTCCTTGCCGGATCCGGTTTCCCCCTCGATCAGGACGTCGACCTCCGCATCCGCAAGCTGCCGGATGGCCCCGCGCAGCGCTGTGATCGAGGGACTGTCGCCGGTCAGGGGGATCGACTGTTCGGTCTCGGCAGCCATGGCCACGAGGCGGCGGTTGTCGAGGATCAGGGCGCGCTTCTCCAGAGCTCGTCCCAGGGTTTCGATAAGCCGCTCGGGCGCGAAGGGCTTGGCAAGGAAGTCATAGGCTCCCCGCTTCATGGCCTCGACCGCGTCGGCAATGTCGCCATGACCGGTGATGAGGATGACGGGCAGGTCGGGATCGAGGCTGATCAACCGGTCAGAAAACTGACGACCGTCCATTCCCGGCATGCGCAGGTCGGTTACGACAGCCCCTTCGAACCCCGCACCGACGACCTTCAGGGCGGCTTCGGCCGAGACATAGGTCGTGACGTTCAGCCCCGCGAGTCCGAGACGCTCGGCCAATGCCTCCCTGAAAGCAGCGTCGTCCTCGATGAGGGCAATCCGGTTCAGCGTTGAAAAACTCATGAGGCGTGCGTCAGAACAATCTGGAAGACCGTGCCGACTGGCGACGGTTCATGGGTCAGTTCTCCGCCGAATCCGGCGACGATATCGCGGCTGATCACGAGGCCGAGCCCGAGGCCGGATGTCTTGCTGGTGACAAAGGGCGTGAACAACCGGTCCCGGACATCTCCGCTCAGACCGGGGCCGTTGTCGCCGATGCGCAGGACGACCTTGCGGCCGCCCTTGCGCGACGACAGGGTGATGGTCGGGCTGGCGGAGTCTCCGAGTGCCTCGATGGAGTTCTGAAGCAGGTTCAGCACGACCTGCTCGAGGCGGTTGCGTTCCGCCTTAACCTTCAGTCCAGCCGCAAGCCCCGTGCGGTCAAGGTGGATTCCGCGCTCCCGGATGCGGGACGACACGAGCAGCAGGGCGCCGTCGATGGCCTCGTTGACATCGACGGCCACTACCTCGGAGCGGGTCTTTCGGGCGAAAGCCCGCAGTTCGTCGGTGATCGAGCCGACACGTTCGGTCAGCGCTGAAATCGACAACAGGCTGCGGTACGTGGCGTCTGCGTCGCCGCGCGACAGATAGACACCTGCCGTATCGGCATGAGTGCGGATCGCCGCAATCGGCTGATTGATCTCATGGGCGACCCCGGCGGCGATCTGGCCTACGGTTGCGAGCTTGTTCGCCTGCACGAGCTCGTCTTCCAGCTCCTGCCGGCTCAACTCGACGCGGCGCCGCTCCTCCATCTCGCGATTGAGGGCCTCATTGACTGCACTCAGCTCAGCGGTCCGCAGCGTGACCTGGCGCTCCAGTTCCGCGCGGGTAGCCTCTTCTTCGGCGGCCCGGTTCCGCGCCCTCTGGCGTCGGCGCAGCAGGATGCCGGTCAGGCCGGCCATAAGGGCGATACTCAGTCCCGCCAGGGTATGGGCCGCCCCGACGGCCCTCGACATCATCTGCTCGGCCGGCCAGAGCAGATGCAGCGTCCAGCCGAGGCCGACGTTCCTGTCGATCTCATGGGCATGCAGCCGGGCCGCGCCGTCGCGGCTCACCCTGACAAGGCCGGACTCCGGCGCGGCGAACGGCAGGTCTTCAATCGGGCCGCCGGTCGTCTGCTCCTCGGCCAGCTGGCGGCGCCTTTCCTCGCTGAGGGGTCGGGTGGTCCGGAATCGCCAGGCCGGCTCCGTGGTGATCAGGACGACTCCGTCCCTGTCGGTGACATAGGTGGGCTCGCCGGCGCCGCGCCAGGTGTTCTCGAGGGCGTCAAACTCCACCTTGGCGACAATAACGCCTGCGGGCGCTCCACCCGGGCCATCAATGCGGCGCGCGAGGTACAGCCCCGGTCTGCCGCTGACGGTGCCAAGAGCGAAAAAGGCGGCTTCACCCTCGCGCATCGCCTCGATGTAGTAGGGACGGAACCGGTAGTTCGATCCCACGAAACTGGTGGGCTCGCGCCAATTGCTGGCGGCCAGCGCGGTGCCGTCGGCGTCGAGGACATAAAGGGCAGCCGCCCGCACTTCTTCGGCGAGCTGTTCCAGCTTGATGTTGACGCGATCCCGCTGCTCCGCTGACGGCGCACCGACGAGGGCCAGAAGTTCCGGGTTGACCGCCAGGACAGATGGTACGGTTCTTTGGCGCTCCAGTTCGCTGGTGAGCACCGCCCCGTGAAGGACGGCGGCGGTCTGGGCCAGCCGCCGCGTCGCGGCCTCGGCGTCGAGGCGGGCCAGCCAGCCGGCGAGACCGACAGCCAGCACGCCCACTAATAGCCAGGCCGCCCCGAACAGGCGCCACTGGATTGTTTCGGACAAGCGTCGCAGGGGCATGCGACGACAATGCGGATTTTCGCACAAATGACCAGCAGCGTTGTGCGAAAATCCGCACAAATAATCTCAGTCTCCAGTGGAGCGCGCTTACAAGCTTCAGTCTTTCATAGGGTTGTGCGCCGCGCATACCAGCCTTGCCCCCCGGGTTCACTGCTTCCGATACTGCGAGTCTGCGACGCCGACGAACGGTGTGCAGGCGTTGCGCGGGCCATGACCCGCCGAGGGAGGTTTGAGGTTTGATCCAGGCTCATCACGACCAGGGTGCGTCCCCGCACCGCCAGCCGATCTGGAAGCATCTTTATTTCCAGGTGCTTGTGGCGATTACGGTCGGCGGCCTGATCGGCCACTTCTTTCCTGAGACCGGAGAGAGCCTGAAGCCCTTGGGCGACGCCTTCATCAAGCTGGTGAAGATGGTGATCGCCCCTGTGATCTTCCTGACCATTGTGGTCGGCATTGCCGGCATGCGGGACATCGGCCGGGTGGGCCGCGTGGCCGCCAAGGCGTTCGGGTATTTCTTCGTCTTCTCGACGCTCGCGCTGATCATCGGCCTGACAGTGGCGAACGTCGTCCGCCCCGGCGACGGACTGAACATCGACCCGGCCACCCTCGATTCCGGTGCGGTCCAGCAATACGCCCAGGCGGCCCACGAGAGCACGATTGTCGGCTTCCTGATGAGTATCATCCCCGACAGCCTGTTCGGGGCCTTCACCTCTGGCAACATCCTGCAGGTGCTGTTTGTCTCCATCCTGTTCGGCATTGCCCTCGCGCTGATCGGGGAGCGCGGCCAGCCGATCGTGGACTTCTTCGAGACCGCCAGCCTCGCCGTTTTCAAACTGGTAGCCATCGTCATGAAGGCGGCGCCTATCGGGGCGCTGGGCGCCTTTGCCTTTACCATCGGGGCCTATGGCATTGCCTCTATTGCCAACCTCGCGGCCCTGATTGCCACCTTCTACATCACGTCACTGGTCTTTGTGATCGGGGTTCTGGGTTTGGTGGCCTGGGCCAGCGGCTTCTCGATCTTCAAGCTGATCCGCTATTTGAAGGAGGAACTGCTGCTGGTGCTGGGAACGTCCAGTTCCGAAGCGGCCCTGCCCAGTCTGATTGCCAAGATGGAGCAGGCGGGCGCCGCCCGCTCGGTCGTCGGCCTGGTCGTGCCGACCGGCTATTCGTTCAATCTGGACGGCACCAACATCTACATGACGCTGGCCGCGCTGTTCATCGCGCAGGCGCTGAACATTGAACTGACCATCTGGCAGCAGCTGACGCTGCTTCTCGTGGCGATGCTGAGCTCCAAGGGGGCGGCGGGTATCACCGGCGCGGGGTTCATCACCCTGGCCGCGACCCTGATGGTCGTGCCGGACGTCCCTGTCGCCGGCATGGCCCTGATCCTGGGCATCGACCGCTTCATGAGCGAATGCCGGGCCCTGACCAACTTCGTCGGAAATGCCGTGGCGACGGTGGTGGTGGCCCGTTGGGAGAAGGCCCTGGACGCCGACGCGCTGACCCGCGCACTGAACGGCCGGCCGCAGCCTCTCGCGGCTGCGCCCGACCCTGCGGCCGGGCCCGGGGACGATCTGGTTCTGGCGGACGACTGAAGCCGCCGAAAGCAAAGAAAAAATCGAGGGAGGAAACCATGTCAAACACGAAACGCCAGTGGCTTATGGCCGGTACGGCGCTGCTGACCGCATCCGTATTCGCCACAGGAGCGATGGCCCAGTCCGCACCTGCCGCAACGCAGGACCCCGACAGGCCGTCCGGCACCCAGGTTGATGACGTCATCGTTGTCGGCACCAACATCCGCGGGGCCAGAACCACCGACGCGCTTCCAGTCGTGGTTGTCGACCAGGAACAGATCGAGGCGACGGGGGCCGTGTCGGGCGATGAACTGATGCGGACGATCCCGCAGATGGGCGACGTCCTGTTCGACTCGTCGAACAACCCCCAGACCAGCAATGCGGCGCGCGGTGACGTGAACTCGGTCAACCTGCGATCCCTCGGCGTCGGCAATACCCTGGTGCTGCTGAATGGTCGCCGCCTCGTCGCGCACCCCACCAGCCAGGGCACTTCGGACACGGGCACCGTGCCGGTGATCAGCTACAACTCCAACGCCATTCCGGTCGGCGGGGTCGCGCGGCTTGAGGTCCTGCTGGATGGCGCCGCCGCCATCTATGGCGCGGACGCTGTGGCCGGGGTCGTCAATACGGTCCTGCAGGACGATTTTGACGGTCTGACGATCGACACCCGCTACGGCGGTGCTGAGGGCACCCGTATGAGCGAGCTGGACATCAATGTTTTCGCGGGTCGCGATTTTGACCGGGGCAACATCTCGCTGTTCGTCAACTATACTGACCGTACGGCGCTCTGGGCCTCGGATCAGGAGTTCACCTCCACCGATGACCTGCGTCTGCTGTTCAATGACTACCCGGACTTCGCCGGGATCGAGAGCCTCGACGGACGGGCCTCCAACACGCCGTGGGGCCGGTTCAGTGTCGGGACCCGTCCTACTATCCGCTCGAACGGGACGGCGGTGACCAACTCTTCGGGTCAGTTCCGCTTTCAGCCTGCCAGTTTCGGCTGCGGTGTGGATGTGGGTCAGGGAATCTGCATCAACAGCGGCAACCACAACTTCAACACGACCCATCGGGAACTTCGCTATGACACCCGCCATGAGACCACGGTTCGCCCGACGGTCGAACGGTTGAACCTGTTCCTGATGGGGCACAGGGAGCTGACGGCAGATGTCGAGGCCTTCTTCGAGATCGGGTACTATTCGGCCAGCAGCGAGGCCGTCCAGCCGCCGGTGGTGAATCTCAACAGCATCTGGATCCCGGCCAGCAACTACTGGAACCCGTTTGGCCCGGTGACCTTTGCCAATGGGGCGGCCAACCCCAACCGTCTGCCGGGCCTGACCAACGTCCCGACCGCGGGGCTCCCGGTCCTGATGACGAACTATCGTTTCGTTGACGCGGGCTTCCAGACCGTCAAGGTCGAGAACCGTCAGTTGCGATTCCTCGGCGGGGTGCGGGGGGAATGGCGCGGGTACGACTGGGAGAGCGCGGTCCTCTATTCTGAAGCCGAGGCCGAGGATACATCGCCCAACATCAACCGGACGCTCCTGCAGCAGCAGTTGGCCCTTTCGACGCCCGACGCCTACAATCCGTTCAGCGGCGGCTGTGTAGACACGACCAGCTACGGGGACTGCTCACCCAGCAGCCAGGCCGCGATCGACGCCATCGTCTTCGATCTTCGACGCGTGTCGCGGACGACCCTTGCGCTGGCCGATCTGAAGTTCAGCCGCGGCGACGTCGTCTCCCTGCCCGCCGGGCCTATGGGCATCGCCGTCGGTTTCGAGGTGCGCCACGAAACCCAGGAAGATGACCGCGATGCAAATCTCGACGGCACTTTCACCTTCACCGATATGGTGACGGGCGTGACCAGCCTGTCAAACGTCGCGGCGGTCAGCCCCAATCCGGACACCTATGGTGATCGCACCGTGGGCTCTGCCTATCTTGAGTTCGCCGTTCCCCTGGTGTCGCCAGAGATGAACATTCCGCTGGTTTATCAGCTGGATGTGCAGCTGGCCGGGCGGTTCGAGCACTATTCGGACTTTGGATCGGTGGCCAAGCCGAAGATTGCCGCAGCATGGGACATCGTGCCGGGCGTTCGCCTCCGCGGCTCCTATTCGGAAGGCTTCAGGGCGCCGAACCTCGAACAGACCAATGCGACCCAGTATGCGCGCGCCGCGAGCGGGACCGACTACGTGCGCTGCGAGGCCGACCTTCGCGCCGGCCGGATCACGTCATTCGCCAACTGCTCGCAGGGTACCTCGGGCCTTTCGCTGCTTATCGCGGGCAATCCGGACCTGGAGCCGGAAGAGAGTGTCAACACCTCCTATGGACTGGTGCTACGGCCCGGTTTCATCCCGGAGCAATTCGGCGACTTCACCTTCACAGTCGATCGGTGGACTATTGAGCAGGAACAGGTCGTCGGACTTCTGGGCGTTCAGACGGCCCTCGCCCTCGATTATCTGCTCCGGGTCGGAGGAGGGGCGAACCCGTTGGTAACGCGCGCTACGCCGGATCCCGATGACGTCCTGCTGTTCAATGGGACGGGCCTTGCGGTGGCCGGCGATGCAACCTCGGTCAGCGATCAGTTTATCAATCTCCTCCCGCAGACGGTCAGCGGTATCGATTTCGGCATCAACTGGTCCTTGCGCCGCACGGCCTGGGGGTCATTCTTCGCTACGATCAATGCTAGCCAGCTGACGGAGTTCACCCGCGATCCGGGCCCTATCGTCAACGAACTCTATGATGCCCGCGAGGCCGGGATCATCAACTCGGGAACGACCCTGCCGGATCCGACCGACCTGATCCGCCAGAACGGCCGTCCCGAGTGGCGGGTCAGCACGACCTTCACATGGCGCAAGGGACCCTGGCGGGCCGGCGTGTCGACCCAATATGTCAGCGACTTCGAACAGCCGACCCTGCTGGGCTTGTCGGGCGAGCCCTGGGTGGTCGACGAGCGGTTCGTGACCAATCTCTATGGAGACTACGAGTTTCCTGATGATACCCGGGTCAGGATCGGCGTCCGGGACCTCACGGATGAGGGCCCGTCGCTGGCCGATGGCGGCTATCGGGGCTCGGTTCACAATCCCTGGGGCCGTTACTGGTACGTGAATGTACGCAAGACATTCTGAGGTGAACGCCCCGAGGGGCCGCCGGTCTGCCTCTGGACTGGCGGCCCTGGTCGTGGGCCTTGTTCTGGGGTGTGCCCCGGTCGCTGCGGGTCCACGCCCTGACCCGACCATCGCCCCCACCGCCATCGACTGTCCGCGTTCTGTCGGTGCCGGCGTGACCTGCCTGTCAGTCCAGGATGAGGCCGGCGCCTGGCTGGTTATCGCCCGGCCTGCAAACTGGAACGGGCGCCTCATTGTCCACGCCCATGGCGGCCCGCGCCTCGGCGACCCCGAACGCACCGACTCCCTTGAGGATCTGGACCGGTTCTCGGCCATGGTTCGCGAGGGTTACGCCTGGATCGGTTCGTCATACCGGCGGGGGGGCTATGGCGTTCGCTCGGCGGCCGAGGACGTCGATCGCAGCCGCGCCCTTTACTGGACCCTCTATGGTCGACCCGAGCGCACCCTTCTGCACGGCCAGTCCTGGGGCGGCAATGTCGCGGCGAAGGCAGCGGAGCTCTATGGGGTCGATGAAACCGGTTCGCTCAACTACGACGGTGTGCTGCTTACCAATGGCGTCCTGAATGGCGGCACCCGGGCGTATCAGTTCCGGGCCGACCTGAGGGCTGTCTATCAATATTTCTGCGGCAATCACCCGGCCGCATCCGACCCGCAGTATCCCGTCTGGCAAGGCCTGCCGGCCGGGGCAAGAATGAGCCGGGCCGAGTTGCGCCGCCGCGTCGTTGAATGCACCGGAATCGGCTTGTCTGCACGGGAACGCACCGCCGCGCAGACCCGCCGCAAGCGGGAAATTCTGGCGGTCACCGGGCTCGAGGAGGATGAGCTGCTCGCCCATATGAACTGGGCTACCTTCACCTTTCAGGACCTGGTGCATTTGCGTCTGGGAGGCCGGAACCCGTTCGACAACAGCCAGACCGTCTACCGGGGCTCCTCCGACGATAACGCGCTCAACGCCGGCATCGAAAGGTTCGCCGCTGATCCCGTCGCTGTAGCCATGCTGGCCCATGACGCCGACCTGACGGGTCAGATTGTGGCCCCGACCGTCACGCTGCATGCCCTCCACGATCCGACGGTCTTCTTCGCGGCAGAGGCAGCATTTGCCGAAACCGTTGCGTCCGCTGGGCGGTCGGACCTGCTGGTCCAGGCGGCGACCGATGAGAACCAGCACAGCAAGCTTGAAGACGCCGGCTATCTGACCGTGCTCGCCGCGCTTGAGCGGTGGATCGACACCGGCGTCCGCCCTGATCCCGCAGGCTTTCAACAGGCCTGTCTCGCCGCGCACCCCCGGCCGTCGTGCCGCTTCGCCCTGCCTGGCCGACGCTGATTTCGCCGCGCCGGTCGGGGGTCAGCCTGGCGACGTCTGCCGGGCTGACCCACAGTTTTCTCATGGCAGGGACCGACCTCAGTCGTCGAGCGCCCGGGCCTGCTCCAGATGGGC
>CAYNDG010000057.1:1109-9407 GCA_964395805.1 uncultured Brevundimonas sp. | reverse complement strand
GGTCTTGTGGGGCCGGTGACGCCCTCAGGCGGCGACGGCGGCCTCCTGGGGATCGCGCAGCACATAGCCGCGGCCCCAGACGGTTTCGATGTGGTGCTTGCCCTCGGCGGCGGCGGCCAGCTTCTTGCGCAGCTTGCAGATGAAGACGTCGATGATCTTCAGCTCGGGCTCGTCCATGCCGCCGTACAGGTGGTTCAGGAACATTTCCTTGGTCAGGGTCGTGCCCTTGCGGAGCGAGAGCAGCTCCAGCATCTGATATTCCTTGCCGGTCAGGTGCACGCGGTGCCCGTCGACCTCGACCGTCTTGGCATCCAGGTTCACGGCGATTTCGCCGGTGTGGATAATGGCCTGGGCATGCCCCTTGGAGCGACGCACCACGGCGTGCACGCGGGCCACCAGCTCGTCCTTGTGGAAGGGCTTGGTCATATAGTCGTCGGCGCCGCCGCCGAACGTCTTGACCTTGGTCTCGATCTCGCTGGTGCCCGACAGGATCATCACCGGCGTATTGACCTTGCCGACGCGCAGCTGCCGCAGCACCTCGATGCCGTTCATGTCGGGCAGGTTCAGGTCGAGCAGGATCAGGTCGTAGTCATAGATCTTGCCCAGATCGATGCCTTCCTCACCCAGATCGGTGGTGTAGACATTGAAGCCCTCGGACTTCAGCATCAGCTCAATGCTCTGGGCTGTTGCGTGATCGTCTTCAATCAACAGGACGCGCATGGATGCCCCTCCGCGGCAAAGCTTGACTATGGCCCTGTCGCAGCACGCACAGGTAACCTTGTTCCGACGTTAACGGTCCAAAACCTTAAGAACAGTTAACGTCACCCCATTGAGGCGAATCGTAGGCTGATTTGCGAATCGGCGTCGAGAGTCCGTGAGTCAAGCGAGCGATTTTATTTCCAGGCCTGCCCACAAGGCGTGCGACGCCGGGACGGCCGGCGCGGATGGCCGCGCCCCGCAGAACCGCGCCTTGCCGGGCATTACGTCCCATTCTGACGTATATTAGGACTTATTTCCTATCTCAGCCGGACCCGGCCCCCATGCTGTCGGTCTGTTCAGTTCGAGAAAGGATCCAGGCCATGAGCCGCGCCTACCGCGTTCCCGTCACCGAGGCCGACCGCATTCGCGCGGGCCTCGCCCTTCATCTTGTCGCCGCCTGTACCGGCGTCAGCGCCGAACAGATGGCCGGCACCGAACGCCTCGGTCCCCGCGCGTGCCGGGCCCGCTGGCTGGCCTTCTATCTGGCCTACATCACCTACGGCTGGCCCCTCGAGCGCGTGGCCCACGCCTATGGCGTCAACCGGGCGACCGTCGCCAGCGCCTGCCGCTGGGTCGAGGATGCGAGGGACAGGCCGGCCCTCGATGCCGTTCTGGACCGGCTGGAAGAATTTGCCCGGGGAGCGCTGGGCGACGGCCCGGTGGCCCTGCCGCGATGACCCCGCGCGCGGAGCGGGCCCGTCGCCTGCTGATCGACAAGGAGGGCTGGATCGAGCGAACGCCCGCAGGCGCCTATGTGCTGCGCCTGCTCCCCGATCGCCGGGCACGCGTGGTCCTCCGGCTGGATGAGGTCGAGTTTGCCTCTCTCGCCCGCGACCCGGGTCTGGCAGTGCGCGAAGGCGGCGGCTTTCGCGCCCGCCGGGCCGCAGCGGCGGATCGCACCGGGCCGTCCGGCGGAGCACCCGGCCGGATCGAGGCCATCGAACCCCGGACCCTGCCCGACGGTACTCTCGTGCCGACACGGGTCAATCTGGGCGACAGCGCCATCGCCTGGCTGGCGCGGCGCAAGGATACCGAGGGGCGTCCGTGGCTGACCCCGACCGAGGTCGCCGCCGGACTGCGCCTGACGCGCGATGCGGAACTGGCCCTGAAAGGGCCCTCCCTGACCCAGCGCTGGGACGCCCTCCCCCGCTCGGGCACAGGAACGGCCGCCCGCGTCGAACCGGGCGAAGCGGCGCTGGCCGCCGGTCGCCGGGTGGCCCATGCCCTCACAGACGTCGGGCCCCGCCTCGCCCCGATGCTCGAGGCCGTCTGCATCCGCGGCTCGGCCCTGCAGGCCGCCGAGGGTCAGTTCGGCCTGCGCCGGCGCGAGGGCAAGACCATCCTCCGACAGGCCCTGCGCGCCCTCGCCGAACACTATGGCGCGGGATGACCCGCCGACCGGGTCAGACGGTTCAGACGGTTCAGACGGTATATTTCAGGGTCTGGACTGCACGGGGCGGCCCTTCAGGCCCCGGGCGTCAGCGCCGCCTCGCGGATGCGTCCGACCATCTGGTTCAGGCCGTTGGCGCGCTGGCGGGTCAGGGCCTGGGGCAGGCCCAGCGAGTCCAGCGCTGCCCGGGCATTAAAGCCCAGAATCTCGTCCCGGGTCCTCCCGGAATAGAGGCCCAGCAGCAGGGCGATATTGCCCTTGGAGATGGCGCTGTCAGAATCCGCATGGAACCACAGCCGCTCGCCGCGATCCTCGACCGCCAGCCAGACCCGGGACGCGCAGCCCGGCACCAGATTGGGCTCAATCCGGTCGGCCTCCGGCAAGGGCGCCAGTCCCTGACCCAGTTCGATCACATAGGCCAGCCGTTCTTCCCAGTCGCCCAGAAGGTCGAACGACTCCCGCAGCTCCGCCAGGGCTTCATCGAGGGTCTCGGTCGGGGGTGTTTTCGCTGCGGCCATGCCCCTTCGAATAGGTATCCCGGCCGACCGGAGCAATGCGACACGGGGGTGTTAAGCGTTAACGCACCGTTGCTCCCCAGCTTTCTGTCCTCTTCCCCTTGCGTGCAATCGCCTGAGACGGGAGCGCCCTCGCAGGGAATCGCGTCGCCCGGTAGGCTGGACGTGCCTGACTGTAACCCAAGCCCCGTCAATTCCCCCGGAAGCCACTTGACCCTGTCCCGCCAGTCCGTCCGGTCCGGTCGCCCCCATGGCGACCTGCCCGCCCTGACCGCCTCACACGCGGCCTGGGCGGTGGTGACCGCCTTGGCGGCGCTGGCGCTCCGCGCGGTCGAGCCGGGACCGGGACTGAGCGGCCCGGCCTTCTTCGGCATGCTGGCCATGGCCGTCCCCGGACTGGCCGGCCTGACCCTTCTCTGGCGCGACGGGGCGCGGGCCCGCCTTGCGGTGCTGGGCATCTGGGCCATGGCGGCCGCGGTGACCGCCCTCCTGTCAGGCGGCGTCGGGGGCAGTCTGTCCGGCTATCTTCTGATGCCCGTCGCGGCGGGCATAGTGCTCGGCAGCGGTCGCCCGGGCGGGCTGAAGCTGGCCCTGCTGGGCACTGCGGCTTCGGCCCTCTCGGCCCTGATCGGCATGGGCGCAGCCCTGATGGGGGATGTATCCGTCACCCTGCCCTTTACCGCGGCCTTCTCGGCGCTGTCGGCGGCCGGTGCGACGGCCGTTGCCCTGCAACTGGCCTGGCGTCTGCGTGAGCGTGAACTGGGCGAGGCCCTGGCCTCGGTCGCCCGGGTCGAGACCGTTCTGTCGGCCCAGCCGGGACTGACCCTGGTCCTGGACGGATCGGCGCGGGTGCTGGCGGCCTATGGCGTGCCGCCCCCGCCCCTTCCGGTCGAGCCCCTGCTGGCAGAGGGCCTCATGGCCGCCGTCCACGCCCCGGATCGCCAGACACTCATGGCGGCCTTGCAGCGTGCCGGCGCGGGCGCCGAGGTCCAGATCCGCCTCACGCCCCGGACCGCCCTGGATCGCCGCGTGGCCCTGCTGCTTCGACGCATGGACAGCTCCGACACGGATTTGCGCCTGATCGCCCAGGCGTTTGACGCGACAGATGCCTATGTACGCGAGGTTGCCCTCGATACCGCCCGTGCCGAGGCCGAGGCCACCAGCCGCTCCAAATCGCGCTTCCTCGCCACCATGAGCCACGAGCTGCGGACCCCTCTGAACGCCGTACTGGGCTTTGCCGACATCATGCGCCAACGGCTGTTCGGTCCCTTGCCAGACCGCTATGCCGACTATGCCCAGTCGATCCATTCGGCCGGCGAGCATCTGCTGGACCTGATCAATGACGTGCTGGACGTCTCCAAGATCGAGGCTGAACGCTACCAGCTCAGCGTCGAACGGTTCGACGCGCGCGAGGTTTTGTCCGATGCCATGGCCCTTGTGCGGCCCCAGGCCGATGAGGCGGGCGTGCACCTGTCGGCCGTGCTGCCGACGGACCCCCTGCCGGTCGAGGCCGACCGCCGTGCCCTCAAGCAGATCGCCCTCAACCTGCTGTCGAATGCCGTCAAATTCACGCCGGCCGCCGGCTCGGTCACCGTAACCGTCGACGGCATCGGACCCTATCTTGAGCTGATCATCGCCGACACGGGCACGGGCATTGCGCCCGAAGACCTCAAGCGTCTGGGACGCCCCTTTGAACAGGCCGGAGATGGCGAGCAGCGGGCCCAGGGCACGGGCCTTGGCCTGTCCCTGGCCCGGGCCCTCAGCGAACTGCACGGCGGACGGCTGTCGATCGAAAGCACCCTGGGCGAGGGCACGGCCGTGACGGTCCGCCTGCCGGTCCACAGGCAGGGGCTCGTGGCAGATGAGGAGACCGGGGCCCGGATCATTGCCTTTCCTCCCGTCAGCGCGCCGCCGTCCGGGGTCTAGAGCGGTCCCATCTGCAGGAAGGCCCGGCCCGCCGCGATGTCACCAACCTCAAACGGCGCCCGGGCGACGCTGCCGTCCCGGAACAGGAATTCGACCCAGAAGCCTTCACGCGGGTCCAGCCCCTCAAGCTGGGTGCCCAGACTGGCGGGGAAGGTCCAGACTTCACCCGCCCGACGATCCGCCGCCAGCAGCATGCGCGTTGCCGGCGCCTGCGACATGGCCATCACGGCCCGGCGCGAGGGCGCGGGCGGCAGGGCCCCGGCCTGGCCCAGCCACGGCCGGACCAGCACGCCGGTGTCCCGCATCACCACCCGGGCCGCATAGGGGCGGGGCGCCCCGACGAAGGACACGACGACCTTCATCTCGCCCTCGGCCGAGGTCTGGCCGAACCGCACGGGCGAAGCGCCGGTCTGCGAGGTCTGGCTGAGGGCCCAGGTCTCTTGCGAATAGGCCCGGCGGTCGGCCAGCCAGGGCTGCGCCAGACCGGGAAAACTCAACGAGGGAATGCGCCGCCAGCCGTCAAAGGCCGTCTCGACGCGGTTGGCGACCACGGCCAGTTCAGGGTCGTTGCAGGCGACCTCGGCAGCCCTCGCCTGCGCCCGGCGGGCGGTCGCATTGACCTCGGCGGCGTCGGTCCCGGCCCTGAGCGCCGCGCTGCGTGCCTGACGGGTCGATACCGTCAGGGCCGCGCCGAGCTCCTTGCTGAACAGGCTGCAGCGCTCATGGGCGGCGAGGACGAAACTGCGCTCATAGAAGGGCACGGACCCCGCCGCCAGCACGGGGCCAGCGGCCGTCAGCAGCGCCGCCGCCGCAGCGATGGCGGGCCCGACGCGACCAGTCTGTGCTTTCCTCGACATCGGGGGCACCCTAAGGGTCAGGTCTTCAAGCCGGGTTTCAAAGCAGGGTTATCGAATTGCTTCTCGCTACCGATGTCTGGGTCGGGGCCCTGATCCGAAGGGCCCAGTCGGGCGGGGCCTTCGCCACGGTTGCGCGCAAGGGCGACGAACGCGCGGGCGCCGTTCTGGTGAAGGTCTATGACAGTGCCAATCGCACCGCCCGCCTCTATTCCGAGGCGGCCGGACCTGACGGCCAGCCCCTGTGGATGCGCCCCCTCGACACCGAGATCGAGTCCGAGATCGACGCCTATATAGAGCGACAGGCCCGCTTCGACGGCGACCTCTGGGTCGTCGAGATCGAGGACCGCGAGGGCCGCCACTTCCTCACGGAAAAGGTCGCCTGACGTCCCGCGTCTGGTCGTAAATGCTTAACCGCGTTCGGGAACGGAACCTCAAACGCTGCCCGCTAGGGTGATCACAACGGGGCGATCATGACCCTGGTGATGGTGGGTGTGCTTATGTTGTTTCTTCTCAACGACGTTGTCTTCGATCTGGACGAGGCCTCGCCGGTCACGCCCGCCGACGCGCGCCGCTTCGAGAAGCTGGGCTTTGACTATCTGCTGGAACTGGGTTGCGAACTGTTTGCCGAGGACCCGCTGCTTCACCGGAATGACCCGGCCCGAGCCCGGCGTCTGGCCTGGCTGATCCATGATCGCGGCCCGGACATCACCGCCGCCCTGTTCGCCGCGCCCGAGGCCGGATGCGACCCGGCCCTGGTCGAGCCCCAGTTCTGCGCCCTGCCGGACGAGGTCCTGTGCCAGCTCCACGCCCGCGCCCGGGGTGGAAAGGCCGATGCCGCGGCCGTCGATCGCGCCGTGTGGGGACGCCTCGCCGCCTGACGCGCCAACGCCCAAGCTTGCCTGCCTGCCGCTTTCCCCGTTAGCCTGCAGCTTCTGTTCGGGGGAGCATCAGTTCATGACCATCATCACTCGTCTGGGCCTTGCCCTGTGCGTCGCCGTCCTGCTGGCGGTGAGCGCCGCTGCCACGCCCGCCCGTGCCGACTGGATCAAGGCCGAGACCCCCAACTTCATCATCTATTCCGAAGGCGGTGAGCGCCCCTTGCGCGAATACGCCATGAAGCTGGAGGTCTTTGATCGTTTCCTGCGCATGCGGTTCGGCGTGCCCGTCGATCGTCCCGTGGCCCGCAAGCTGCCGATCTATCTGGTGCGGCGCACCGCCGACCTTCGCAAGGTTGCCCCCGGCATCTCCAGCTCGGTGGCAGGGTTCTACTACCCGGGGGAAGAGGACATTTTTGCCGTTGCCGTAACCGGCGACGGGGACTTCACCCTGCTGCACGAATACGCGCACCACTTCTTCTTCCAGCATTTCTCGACCTACTATCCCGGCTGGCTGGTCGAGGGCCTCGCCGAGTATGTGATGACGGCCCGGGTCTGGCCCGACCGCATCCAGGTCGGCGCCCACAGCGAGGCGCGCGCCTCCTGGCTGACCAATGTACAGTGGCTGCCGCTGGATGTGCTGCTCAGCAAACGCTTTGGAGAAGTCGAACGCGACACCCACCGGGCCACCTACTATCCCGTGGCCTGGTTGCTGACCCACTGGTTCATGAGCGCCCCGGACCGTGTCGTGAAGCTCGAGGCCTATCTGGGCCTGATCCGCCAGGGCGTGGATCCCACCACCGCCATGCAACAGGCAACCGGGCTGACCCTGGACCAGCTCCGCAATGTGCTGCGCGACCATCTGTACGGCCGGATCGAGCTCAATACCTATAACATCGATCTGGACATCCAGATCGAGATCAGCCGCATGCCGGCTTCGGCAAACGACCTGCTGCTGCTCGGCCAGCGGCTCAAGATGCCGATGTCGGACGACCACCGCGCCGCAGCCCTGACGGAAAGCCGACAGATGGCGGCCCGCCACCCGGGCGATCCCCTTGCGCTTCTGGTCCTCGGCCACGCCGAGCTGCACATGGGCGACCGCGCCGCGGGCGAGGCGGCGTTCGAACGCCTGCTCGAGCTGGAGCCCGACAACGTCGAGGCCCTGCAGTTCATGGCCATGGCCCGGATCGAGGATGCGACCGAGCGGCCCGAGGAGCGCGTGGACCTGATGAACCGGGCCCGTGGCTATCTGGCCACGGCCTATCGCGTGGACCCGGACAACTATCTGACCCTTCTGCTGATCGCCCGCTCGCGCGACGGCGCGCCCGGCTATCCCAATGACAATGACCTGGCGACCTGGGAGATGGCCTTCATCGCAGCGCCCCAGCTGTCCGGTATCCGACTGGGGGCGGGTCACGCCTTCCTCGCGGCCGGGGACAAGGCGACCGCCATCGCCCTGCTGGAGCCGCTGGCCAATGCCCCGCATGGCGGCGAGGGTGCCCGGGCGGCGCAGAAGCTGATCGACGAGGCCAACGGTGTCATTCCGCGGGACAGCGCTGAGGCCGAGCCGGAGCCGGAACCGGAGACGGAGGCGGCGGCGGACTGATCCCGGCGTGACTTCACGGACGGGACAGGCTAACCCCCCGCGCCATGTCGCAAGCCTCTCTCGCCCAGGAAGCGTCCCGTCGCCGGACCTTCGCCATCATCGCCCACCCGGATGCGGGCAAGACCACTCTGACCGAGCATATTCTGCTGGCCGGCGGGGCCATCCGCGCGGCCGGGGCCGTGCGGGCCCGGGGCGAGAACCGCCGCACCCGGTCGGACTGGATGAAGATCGAGAAGGAGCGCGGCATCTCCGTCTCGGCCTCGGTCATGACGTTCGAGCATGACGGCAAACGCTTCAACCTGCTGGACACGCCGGGGCACGAGGACTTCTCGGAGGACACCTACCGCACCCTGACCGCCGCCGACTGCGC
>CAYNDG010000057.1:0-1053 GCA_964395805.1 uncultured Brevundimonas sp. | reverse complement strand
AGGTTTGCCGCCTGCGCGACATTCCGATCGTCACCTTCGTCAACAAGCTGGACCGCGAGGCCCAGGATCCGATGGCCCTGCTGGACGAGATCGCCAGCCGCCTGCAGCTGGACCCTGCCCCCATCTGGTGGCCGGCCGAGAGCGGTAACCGCCTGCGCGGCATGGTCGAGGTCGCGACCGGCACCTTCCAGCCCTATGCCCGAAAGCCCGCCGGTTCGGCCGACGAGCCGGACCATCCGGAGGCCCTGCCGCTGGATCAGGCCGCTGGCTATTTCGAAGAGGGCGAACAGGCCAACCTGCAGGACGCTCTCGATCTGGTCCGCGAAGGCTATCCGACCTTTGACGTCAATGCCTTCCTCGAAGGCCATATGACGCCCGTGCTGTGGGGCTCGGCCCTGCGCCACTTCGGTATCGAGGCCCTGCTGCAGGCGATCGGCGACTGGGCCCCGTCCCCCAAGGTCCTCAAGGCCCAGAAAGCGGCGCCGCCGGAAACCCGCAATCCGCCCCCGCCCGAGGACATCATCGTCCAGCCCGGCGAGGATCAGGTCACGGGCTTTGTCTTCAAGGTCCAGGCCAATATGGACCCCAACCACCGCGACCGGATCGCCATGTTTCGCATGGCCTCTGGCAGCTTCAAACGCGGCATGAAGCTGAAGGTGCAGAACACCGGCAAGTCGCTGTCGGTCAATGCGCCCATCATGTTCTTCGCCTCCGACCGCGAACTGGCCGAGGAGGCCCACGCCGGCGACGTCATGGGCATCCCCAACCACGGCGTGTTGCGGGTCGGCGACAGCCTGTCAGAGACCGGCCTGGTGCGGTTTCAGGGGCTGCCGAATTTCGCCCCCGAGATCCTGCAGCGCGTGCGGGTCAAGGATCCGCTCAAGGCCAAACACCTCAAGAAGGCCCTCGAGGGCCTGGCCGAAGAAGGCGTCACCCAGCTGTTCCGGCCCGAACTGGGTGCGGACTTCATCGTCGGCGCCGTCGGCCAGCTGCAGTTTGAGGTCATGGCCGACCGCCTGGGCGAGGAATACGGTCTGGACGTGATCTTCGAGC
>CAYNDG010000056.1:0-9412 GCA_964395805.1 uncultured Brevundimonas sp. | reverse complement strand
ATCGCCGACATCCGCAGCCGCTGGACGATTCCGGACGACCGGATCATCGGCCATTCGGATCTCGCGCCTGACCGCAAGGAGGATCCGGGCGAGCGCTTTCCATGGAAGCGGCTGGCGGGGGAGGGGCACGGCCTGTGGTTCGAACCGGCGGCCGAGCGGGTGGCGGCCCTTGGGGGCCCCCTGCGTTCGGGCAATGCGGGGCTGGGGGTGACGGTGCTGAGCGCAGGTCTGCACAAGCTGGGCTATGGCGTCGAGCCGCGCGCCGAATACGATGAGCCCCTGAGGCTGGCGGTCACCGCCTTCCAGAGGCACTGGCGCCCGTCCCGGGTCGACGGCGTGGCCGATGGCGAGACCCGCGCGCGGCTGGTCGGGCTTTTGCAGTTGGCGGCGGCGAAGAGCGTGACCGGGCTGCGGGGCTAAGCCAGCCCGTCTCCTCGGGGTCAGCGCGGGCTTGCAGGCGTTCTGGCCGGAGTTGTCGTGGTCTCGATGCAGGTTACGGAAAAGCTGAAGCCGGTGCCGTCCTCGTTGCGGCCGCTCTCGCGTCGGCACTGAGGTTCCTGCGGGGTCCGCCCTGTTGGCAAGGGTTGCGACAGGGCGTCTGTGGCGACCAGACGTTCGGTGCAGGCCAGTACGGTTTCCGAGGGGCGGCGCCACGTCTGGCCCCGGCAGGCGTAATTGGCCTCCTGCCATGTCGTGGGTTCCCTCGCGGGTGCAGTTGGCGGTGGCGGGTCCTGGGGTGCGGTCGCTCCCAGCGCGAACGCCGCCCAGACGAGTGCGATATGGCTCATGGTCTGACTCCTTCCGGCACGCGGATAACAGCCTGCTTTCCCGGCCCACACTGACGGTGTCTGATGGACGGGCGTGTGCCGAGTTGACGTCGGGCCGACGGGCGCGCATCTGTGCGCCTGCCAGACGGTCGGACGGTCGCGGCAGGTTTCGGCCTGTCGAGGAAAGTCCGGGCTCCACGGTGAAAAGGCGGCGGGTAACGCCCGCCCGGGGTGACCCGAGGGACAGTGCCACAGAAAGCAAACCTCCGGCCTTTCGAGGCCGGGAAGGGTGAAAGGGTGGGGTAAGAGCCCACCGCGTCGACGGCAACGGAGACGGCACGGTAAACCCCGCCTGGAGCAAGACCGAATAGGGATGTCGCGCAGGCTCGCCTGCGGGGGTCACCGCCCCAGACGTCCGGGTTGGTTGCTGGAGCCGGTCGGCAACGACCGGCCAAGAGGAATGATCGTCACCGGCTTACAGACCGTCTGGCGTTTTTATTTGTTTTGCCTACCGCTCGCGCCGCGGGCGCTCGCTGCTTGAGGCGTTAACCCCTTGAGCGAAAAGGTGGCGCAGACTGTGTCCCCAGCCTGTTAATACTTTTCGTGTTCGCTGTATGTTCTGATCTTTACAGTCCTGCCGACAACAGTTGGCCCGGTTCATGGTTAAGGATCGTCAACTAATCCCATTGAGACCCATTTCATCCCATGCTATCCCAGTCGAGTGATTTGGGGTGCCTGACGTCGCCTGGACGTCGTGACAAGAGCCAAGGGGCGGGCCGGAAGGTCCGGATGGGACGGGGTGTTTCTCTCGACGGTCGAGAAACAATTGGACGCGAAGCGGCGACTGCTGATCCCGCAGGACTTCCGCACCCCTGAAAACGGGGCCGAGCACGCCATCTTCGTCTTTCCCTCGATCGAGGCCGACTGCCTTGAAGCCGGCGGTGACCCGCTGTTCGCCACCTATGTCGAAATGATCCGCTCGCTGCCGTTCGGCTCGGAACAGCGCTCGGCGCTGGAATGGCAGGTGCTGGGCGAGCAGACGCGGCTGACGTTTGACGGCGGCGGCCGGGTGACCCTGCCGGAAAGCCTGATCCAGGATGCCGGTCTGGGCGAGACGGTGGTGATCGTGGGGCTGGGCGACCGCTTTCAGATCTGGAACCGCGAGGCCTGGGTGGCGCGGCGCGCAGAGCGCCGGCAACTGGCGCGCGCCGGCATCGCCGAACTGGGGGCGCTGAGACTGGCGGCCCAGCTGAAGGTCGAAGGGGGCGGGTCATGACCGACGCGCCCCGTCCGCACATTCCGGTGTTGCTTGAGGCCGTGATCAGGGCCGTGCAGCCTGCCCCGGGTCAGCGGGTGGTGGATGCCACCTTTGGCGCCGGCGGCTATGCGCGCGCCTTCCTTGAAGCCGGGGCCGAGGTGATCGCCCTGGACCGCGATCCGACGGTTCAGCCCCATGCCGATGCGCTGGGCCGCGACTTTCCCGACCGGTTCCGCCTGATCCGGGCGGCCTTTTCCGAACTTGCCGAAGTGCTGGCGGACGAGGAACCGGTCGATGCGGTGGTGTTCGACATCGGCGTGTCATCGATGCAGCTGGACCAGGCCGAGCGCGGCTTTTCCTTCATGAAGGACGGGCCACTGGACATGCGGATGTCGCGCGAAGGCGAAAGCGCCGCCGACATCGTCAACAGCTGGGATCACGGGCCGCTGGCGCACATCTTCAAGCTCTATGGCGACGAGCGCCAGTCGGGCCGGATCGCCACGGCCATCCTGCGCCGGCGGGTCGAGCGCCCGTTCGAGCGGACGCTGGACCTGGCCGATGTGGTCGAGGCGGCGCTGGGTGGCAGGCGCGGTGCGCCGACCCATCCGGCCACGCGGGTGTTTCAGGCCCTGCGCATCGCGGTCAATGACGAGCTGGGTGAACTGGCGCGTGGGCTGGAGGGCGCCGAGGCGGTCCTGCCGGAGGGCGGGCGGCTGGCGGTGGTGACCTTCCATTCGCTGGAAGACCGGATCGTCAAGAGCTTCCTGACCGAGCGCACCGGCAATACGCCCGGCGGATCGCGTCATGCGCCGCAAAAGGTCGAGCCGAGAGCGCCCAGCTTCCGTCTGCAGTTCAAGGGCTCGGTTGACGCGGGTGAGGCTGAACTGGCGGTCAACCCGCGGGCGCGCTCGGCCCGACTGCGCGCGGCGGTCAGAACCGACGCCCCGGCATGGGGGAGGCTGGCGGCATGACGGCCCTCACGCGCCTGTTTGACTGGAAGGTACGCGGGATCCGGTGGGTCGAGATCTTCGGCATCCTGTGCGTCGTGGCCATGCTGCTGTCCGTCTATCTGACCAAGGCGGCGGCGGCGCGACAGACGACCCGCATCGCCCAGCTGGAGCGCGAGATCGACCAGTCATCGCTGCGGGTGCGTATGCTGCGGGCGGAGGTTGCCCGGCTGGAAAGCCCGGCCCGGCTCGAGGCTCTTTCCCGTCAGGCGGGGCTGGTCCCCATCGGCCAGCCGCCAGCGGTCGATGTCAGGATCGCCCGGGAGGCCCCTGTCGAGGAAGAGGTGCCCGCGCCCGCTCCGGTCGATGAGGCCGTACAATGAGCGTTCAGCCGCATCCTTCGTCCGTGCGAGGTGCCGGCTACCTCGGCCCTCTCAAGGGTCTGGGCCGTCGTGCACGCCGTCTGTCGCCGTCATGGCGCTGGCTGGCGGAAGGCGTCTGGTGGATCGAGCACAGCTTCGAGCGTGCCCGGGCCCACGGTCGTCCCGAAGAGGACAGCCGCGTCCGCATTTTCCTCGTCCTCGCCGTGTTCAGCCTGGTCTTTGCCGGGCTTGGACTCAAGGCGGCCTATTCTGCCCTGCTGGCACCGGTCGATGTCGGTTATCGCGGCGCCGCGTCCGACCGCAGTCGCGCCGATCTGGTGGACCGGAACGGCCGGCTGCTGGCTACGGATGTCATCTTCTATGCCCTGTTCATCGACCCGTCCCAGGTCTGGGACCGTGATGTGGCGTTTCGTGAAATCCGGCGTGTCCTGCCGCGCCTGAACGCCGACCGGCTGAGGGGGGCGATCTGGGGTGATCGGCAAGTCATCGTTGCCAGCGGCCTGACGCCCGAGGAACGCGCCCGGGTTCACGATCTCGGCCTCGGCGGTGTGACGTTCTCGATGGAGGACGGACGCGTCTATCCGCTTGAGGGCGAGGCCCGGCACCTGATCGGTGCCACCGACACGGGCGGCCAGGGTATCTCCGGCGTTGAACTGGCCTTTGACAAGGAGCTGCGCGCAGAGGGCGCTGCAGGTGCGCCGTTCGAGCTGTCCATCGACCTGCGGATCCAGGGCGTGGTCGAGAGCGAACTGGCCGCGACCATGGCCCAGACGAAGGCCAAGGCAGGCGTGGCCATCGTGACGAATGTCCAGACCGGCGAGGTCCTGGCCATGGCGAGCTGGCCCGACAGGGGTTCGCGCAATCTGGCGACGTCAGGCCACTATGAGATGGGCTCGGTATTCAAGAGCTTTGCCGTCGCGGCCGGACTGGATACCGGCGCGGCTGACATGGCGACCCTGTTCGACGCCTCCGAGCCCTTCATGATCGGCAATCGCCGGATCACCGATTTCCATGCCCAGAACCGGGTCATGACCCTCGAGGAAGTCTATCTGCACTCGTCCAACATCGGCACCTCGCGTCTCGCAGTGCAGATGGGCGCCGATGTGATGAAGGACTATTTCGGACGACTGGGCCTTCTGGAGAGGGCCCCGCTGGAACTGGTCGAGTCCGCGTCGCCCCGGGTGCCGCGTGACTGGACGCCCACGACCCTCGCGTCGTTGTCGTTCGGCTACGGCATCATGGTGACCCCCGTCCAGGTGATCGCTGCGGTCGGTGCGCTGAGCAACGGCGGGCGCTATGTGCCCCTGAGCCTTCGCAAGGGCGGCGCTGTCGGTGCCGAATCCAGGTCGGTCGTCTCTCCGCAGACCAGTCTGAACATGCTGGACCTGATGCGTCGCAATGTTGTGCGCGGCTCGGGCGGGCGGGCCAATGCGCCGGGGCTGCGTGTCGGCGGCAAGACCGGCTCGGCCAACAAATGGACCGGCAGCCGCTATGACCCGGCGGTGGCCGTTGGCACCTTCATCGGTGTCTTTCCCAGTGACGGGCCGCTGGATGCGCCGCGCTATGCCATTCTGGTGCTGGTCGACGAACCGGGAGAGTATCCCCGCACGGGTGGCTTCGTCGCCGCACCCGCTGTCGGACGCATCGCCGACCGCATCGCGCCGTTGGTAGGCGTGGAGCGCGCCGATGACCGCTGGCAACTGGCCGACGGACGCCCGAATCCGACGCTGAAGGATCTGGAGGCCTCGCTGTGATGCACAGCCAGCGCCTGTCCGATCTGCTGAAGCGGGATGTGCCGTCCGATCCGATGATTACCGGGGTGACGGCGGACAGCCGCCGGGTTGACGCCGGCAGCCTGTTTGTCGCCCTGCCGGGAACGGTGCAGGACGGGCGCGCCTTCATCCCGCAGGCGCTGGCCCGGGGGGCGGCGGCGGTTCTGGCCCCGGCGGACACCCCCGTCGGAAGCGCGCCCGTGCTGGTTACAGCGGGCGACGTGCGCCGGGCCTATGCGCTTGCGGCGAGGGGCTTCTATGGCTCCCAGCCCGCGACTTGCGTGGCCGTGACGGGTACCAACGGCAAGACCTCGGTCACCACCTTCTGTCGCCAGATCTGGGCCCGCATGGGGCTGGTCTCGGCCAGCCTCGGCACCCTGGGCGCGACCGTGCAGCGCAAGGGCGAGCTGACCGCCCTGACCGGGCCCGGCCTGACCAGTCCGGATGCGGCCGAGGCCGCACGCCTGCTGGCCGAAATGGCGGAGGGGGGCGTGACGCATCTGGCGCTGGAGGCGTCGTCGCACGGGATCGACCAGCGGCGGCTGGATGGGGTCAGCCTCAAGGCGGCCGGGTTCACCAATCTGACCCAGGATCACCTCGACTATCACGGCGACATGGAGACCTATCGTGCGGCCAAGCTACGCCTGTTCGAGACCCTGTTGCCGCGCGGCCGGACGGCGGTTCTGAACGCCGACTCAGAGGCCTATTCCCGCTTTGCCGCCGCCGGAATCATGTCGGGTCTCGACATCATGGGGGTCGGCCAGCGCGGCCGGGACCTGACCCTCACGCGACGGGAAGCCTTGCCCGAGGGGCAGAGGCTTTCCCTCGAGTATCGCGGCGAGACCCACGAGGTGCTGCTGCCGCTGGCCGGCGCCTTCCAGGCCTCGAACGCGCTGGTCGCGGCGGGCCTCTGCATCGCGGGCGGCGCGGCCATCGGCGATGTGCTGGCCGCGCTGGAGAAGATCGAGGGCGCGCGCGGGCGACTGGAAAGGGTGCAGGGCGGACGCTCGTGGGGCCGAGCCGAGGTCTATGTCGACTATGCCCACACCCCCGACGGCCTGCAGACCGTGCTTCAGGCCCTTCGCCCCCATGCGCGCGGGCGGCTGATCGTCGTGTTCGGCGCGGGCGGCGACCGGGACCGGGCCAAGCGTCCCCTGATGGGTCAGGTGGCGGCCGAGCTCGCGGATGTCGCCATCGTCACGGATGACAATCCGCGCTCCGAGGACCCGGCGACGATCCGGGCCGAGGTGCGCAACGGCTGTCCGGACGCCGAGGAGATCGGGGACCGTCGGATGGCCATCCAGTCGGCCATCGAACGCGCAGGCGACGGAGATGTGGTACTGATCGCCGGAAAGGGGCATGAGCAGGGACAGATTGTCGGCGCGACGGTGCATCCGTTCGACGATGTGACCGTCGCCACCGAGGCCCTGAGCGTTCATGCCTGAGACCCCCGTTTCGCCCCTCTGGACGGCTGACGAGATCGCCCATGCGACCGGCGGCCAGCGCCATGGGGCAGACTTTGCGGTTGACGGGGTCGCCTTCGACAGCCGCGAGATTGAGCCGGGCAAGCTGTTCGTCGCCCTGCGCGGTGCGCGCGACGGTCATGAATTTGCGGGAACGGCGTTTGACGCCGGTGCCGCCGGGGCGCTGGTCGAGCGCGTCGTCGATGGCGGACCGTGCGTCACGGTGACCGATACGTTGAGGGCTCTGGAAGCCCTGGGCCAGGCCGCGCGCGGTCGGTGTTCGGCGCGGCGGGCGGCTGTGACGGGCAGCGTCGGCAAGACCAGCGTCACCCAGGCGATCAAGGCGGGCCTCGATCTGGCGGGTCCGGCCCACGCCTCGGTCAAGAGTTACAACAACCACATCGGTGTGCCGCTGACACTGGCGCGCATGCCCCGCGACACCGCGCGTGCCGTGTTCGAGATCGGCATGAATGCCCCGGGCGAGATCGCCCCCCTGTCGCAGATGGTGCGGCCGCATGTGGCCTGTGTGACCACGGTCGGGCCGGTCCATATCGAGGCCTTTGCCGACGGCGAGGCCGGGGTGGCGCGCGAGAAGGCGGCGATCTTCGAGGGCCTGGAGCGGGGCGGTATCGCGGTGATCAACGGCGATAATCCGTGGACGCGCCTGCTGGCCGAGGTGGCGCGTGAGCACGGGGCCGAGGTGCGGCTTTTCGGCAGCGCGGCCGATCACGATGCGCGCCTGCTGGACTTTCAGCCGGATGCGGACGGGGCCACGGTCTCGGCGACCCTTGACGGCCAGGCGCTGGAGTTCCGCCTGCGCCAGTCGGGCTATCACTGGGGGCTGAACAGCCTGGCCGTGCTGACGGTGCTGCGGGCGATGGATGTGTCGCTGGATACGGCGCTCACGGCCCTCGCCGGGTTTTCGCCGCTGGCCGGACGCGGACAGGTGCGGCAGGTCCGGCTGGCGTCGGGCGGGACCTTCACCCTGATCGACGAGAGCTATAACGCCAATCCGCTGTCGATGACGGCCGGGTTCAGAAGTCTGGGTGCGCGCGTCGTGCCGGAAGGGGGGCGTCGGGTTGTGTTCCTGACCGACATGCTGGAGCTGGGCGATCAGGCCGGGGCCATGCACGCCGGTCTGGCCGGACCGCTGGATGCGGCGAAGGTGGATGTGGTTCACACCGCCGGCCCGATGATGCGCCACCTGCACGACGCCTTGCCTTCTGCTCGCCGCGGGGTATGGCGCGAGACGGCGGCGCAGCTGGCGAATGAGGTCGCAGCTCTGGTGCGCGACAACGACACGGTCATGGTCAAGGGATCGAACGGCTCTCGCGCCGGCCAGATCGCGACCGCCCTGGCCGCACTTGATCATGATGATGGGGCTTAAGGAGGCCGCTCGGGGTGTTTTACCTGCTCTATCTCTACTACGCGGAATTCGCGCAGGATTATCCGCTTCTGAACCTGGTCCAGTACCAGACCGTGCGGGTCGCGCTGGCGCTGGCCACCGCCATGATCGTGGCCGTGGCCATGGGCAGCCGCTTCATTTCCTGGATGCGCAAGAAGCAGGGCAAGGGCCAGCCCATCCGGGATGACGGGCCGGTCTCGCACCTGTCGAAGGTGGGCACGCCGACCATGGGCGGGCTGATGATCCTGGCCGGGATTGCGGCAGGCGTGTTCCTGTGGGGCGACCTGACCAACCCCTATATCTGGATCGTCTCGTTCGTGACGGCCGCCTTTGCCGTGCTGGGTTTTGTCGATGACTACGCCAAGGTCTCGAAGCAGAGCTCGGCCGGCCTGACCTCGAAGCAGAAGCTTGTTGCCCAGACCATCGTCGCGGTGATCGCCGGGGTGGCGACGGTGCTGTGGATGACGCCCTCGACCTCGGCGGGGCTGGAAACCTCCGTTGCCTTCCCCTTCTTCAAGGATGTGCTGCTGAACATCGGCTGGTTCTATGTGGCGTTCGCGGCCTTCACCATCGTCGGCTTTTCGAATGCGGTGAACCTGACCGACGGGCTGGACGGGCTGGCCATTGTGCCGGTGATGATGGCCTCGGCCGCGTTCGGCATGATCGCCTATCTGGCGGGCAACTTCGTCTTCTCGGAGTATCTGCAGATCCACCATGTGCCGGGTTCGGGCGAGCTGGCGGTGTTTCTGGCGGCCATCATCGGCGGGGGCACGGGCTTTCTCTGGTACAATGCCCCGCCGGCCAAGATCTTCATGGGCGACACCGGATCGCTGGCGCTGGGCGGGGCGCTGGGCGCGGTGGCGGTGACGACCAAGCACGAGCTGGTGCTGGGCATCGTCGGGGGCCTGTTCGTGCTGGAAGCCCTCTCGGTCATGATCCAGGTCGGCTACTTCAAGGCGACGAAGAAGCGCGTCTTCCTGATGGCGCCGATCCACCACCATTTCGAAAAGATGGGCTGGCCGGAGTCGACCGTGGTCATCCGCTTCTGGATCGTCTCGGCCATGCTGGCGCTGGCGGGTCTGGCGACCCTGAAGCTGAGATAGACGATGATCCGGGTCCCGGGCTTTGAGGGCAGGCGGGTCGCGGTCTTCGGCCTTGGACGGTCGGGACTGACGGCGGCGCGTGCGCTGAAGGCCGGGGGCGCGGAGCCTGTGCTGTGGGATGATGGCATCTCCAGCCGGATGCAGGCCGAGACCGAGGGGTTCGTCGTCGAGGATCTGACGAGCGCCGACTGGTCGGGGTTTGCGGCGCTGGTGCTGGCGCCGGGGGTGCCGCTGACGCATCCCGTGCCGCACTGGACCGTCGAGGAGGCGCGAGAGGCCGGGGTCGAGACCGCCGGCGACCTGGCGCTGTTCGC
>CAYNDG010000055.1:0-9455 GCA_964395805.1 uncultured Brevundimonas sp. | reverse complement strand
GTTCATTGGTCAGCACCGCATTGAGGGTGCGGATGATCGCCGGATCGCCCTTCATGGCCGGGGCCTTTCACGTTCAGGGCGGGGCCACGCGAGGGGAATCGCCCGCCGTTAATGCAGGGCGGCAGTCTAGCACGCCCGGCGGCGGCCTTCAAAAATAATATGGATTATCAGTAAGATGAGAACGAGTTTGAGTGTCGCTCTCGACAGGCCAAGGACTATTCGGCGGCCATGGCCCAGGAGTCCCGCGTCTCCTGAATGATCTGGCGCATGTCGCAGACGCATTTGGCGCACCGGGCGGTGCACTGATTGTGGGCGAAGACCTCACGCGGGCGGGTAGCGCCGGCATCAATGGCCCGGGCGACGTCGCGGGGTCTCAATCCATTGCAGTTGCAGACATACACGGGCGGGCACGCGCCTCTTGCTGAGAACGCTTCGCTATAGCACCGAACGAGGCGATTGCAAATCGTTCGCACTCAAGATCCTTGCGGCATTTTGTGTGGCCTGCTGATCTGGGATCAGGCCGGGAGGGGCAGGTATGGGCAAGCTGCGGATTCATGGCGCGAACGCGGCCCTGATGCTGGCTGTGATGATGCTGTTCGCAGAGCCCGCCACCGCCCAGGAAGGGGGGGTGCGACCGTTCGCGTCAGGGGCCGAACTCTCCGACGCGATTCGGGTGGAACCACCGCCCGCAACCTGCGATCCCGACACGGGGGTGTGTGTCGAAGAGATTGTCGTCACGGGTTCCCGCGTCACCAGCGCGCCCTCGATCACCAACAATCAGGAGGCCGGGGTCGATGAAGGCGATATCGTCAAGGCCATCGGCGACACGCTGGTGATCCTGCGTCGCGGGCGGCTTTTTACAGTGGGCACCCACCGTGGGGGGCTGAGAGCCCTGGACCGCATAGACGCCTATCCGCCCGGCGCTGACGGTTCTGAAGGTTGGTACGACGAGATGCTGGTGGTCGACAACTGGATCGTCGTCATCGGCTACAGCTATGGACGCGATGGCACCGAGATCAATCGCTTCCGCCTGGGGACTGACGGAAAGATCACCTTTGTCGACAGTCACCTGTTGAAGTCAGAGGATTACTATTCGTCGCGGAACTATGCGTCCCGTCTGGTTGGCCGGGAGCTGGTGACCTATGCGCCGGTCGGGGTCCGGGCCAGCAATCCCCTGAAGGACATCCCGGGTCTGGTGCGCTGGGAGCCGGGCCGGGGCGAGGACGGTTTCGGGGGCGAAGCCAGCCGGATCATGACGGTCAGTGATGTCTATCGCACGGCCGGTCCCGGCGATCGGCCTGTCGGCTGGGACGTCCTGCACACCGTCATCCGCTGCGACCTTACGGCGCCGGATCTTCAGTGCCGGGGGGCGGCGGTCCTGGGGCCGTATTCCCGGAACTATTATGTCTCGGCATCTGCGGTCTATGTCTGGGTCTCCGAAGGCAGTCGCTGGTCGAGCGACGCGAACGACCGGTCCTGGCTGTTCCGGATGCCTCTTGACGGAAGTGCTCCGGGGGCGGCGGCCACACGGGGGACGCCGATTGATCAGTTTTCGTTCAATGAGGTGCCGGAGGCCGGTCGGATCGACGTGCTGACCGTTTCCGAGGGCGAGGGAGAGGCCATGTGGGTCTCGGAATGGGCTCATGGCGAAGCCGCGCTTCTGAGCTTGCCCTTTTCAAGGTTCGGCACAGGGGCGGATGAACCAGTCGAGGGCGACTATCGGGTACTGCCGGGCCTTGCCGAGACGTGGCGGCCCCTCAACCGGTTCGTCGGCAGCCACCTCCTGTATGCCTTCACTGTGTGGGACGGAGAACTGGATGACGTCAGAACCGGCGTGCTGACGGTGGTGCCTCTGGATGGGGGCGCCATCAGCCGCATGGCGGTCGCCGGTCAGATTGGTCGCATCGAGGTGATGGGCGAGGATGCCATGGTGACCTCTGAAGACAACGGGGCGCTGATCTTCACAACCGTGGATCTCGGCGGGGCGAGGCCCCGGATAGCGGACCAGTATGTCCTGGAGGGGGGCGAGGAGTCCGAAAGCCGCAGCCATGCCTTCTTCTTCCAGCCGGACGCAGACAGCCCCACCGGCGAGCGGGGCGTGTTGGGCCTGCCTGTCCTCGAGGAAACAGGGGAGGAGGGACGGGGACGATACCGCTATGTGGATACGCGCCTCGGCACCGTCGTCTTCCTCCGGCGCGGCGACGACCGGCTTCGGCCCCTGGGCGCGCTGGAGGCCACGCCCGGCGTCAATCTGGTCGACGATGGGTGTGTGGCCTCGTGTGTCGACTGGTACGGCGATGCGCGGCCGATATTCCTGAACGGCCGAGTGTTCGCACTGCTGGGCTATGAACTGGTTGAGGGGCGCGAACGGGGCGGGCGTATCCATGAGGTGCGACGCATCAATGTGACCCCGCCGACGCCGCCGGGGCCACGCCCCTATTATCTGGACTATTGACGGGAGCGGCCGCCGGTCGCACGACCCTCGACATGGCCAAGACACCCCCGGTTCCGACCCGTCCCCCCTGCCGCCTTTACCTGATCACGCCGCCACAGATCGGCGACCTTGAGGCTTTCGCCGTGACGCTGGGCGACGCTCTGGGGGCGGGAGATGTGGCGGCGCTCCAGATCCGGCTGAAGGCGGTGTCCGATGCAGAGGTGCGCCGGGCCGTCGACGTGCTGGGTCCGGTGGCGAGGGCACGGGGCGTGGCGGTCATCATGAATGACCGGGCGGACCTCGCGCGCGGCTGCGACGGCGTGCACCTGGGCCAGCAGGACGGATCGGTGGCCGAGGCGCGGCGCCTGCTGGGGCCCGACGCCATGATTGGCGTGACCTGCCACGGGAGTCGCCATCTGGCGATGGAGGCGGCCGAGGCCGGCGCGGACTATGTCGCCTTCGGGGCCTTCTTCCCGACGACGACCAAGACGGTCGAGCATACCGCCACCGCGGAAATCCTGACCATCTGGCAGGAGACCATGGAGCTGCCCTGCGTGGCGATCGGCGGCATCACCGCCGCAAATGCAGGTCCGCTGGCGCGGGCCGGGGCCGACTTCGTCGCCGTCAGCGGGGCTGTATGGAACTCCTCCGGCGACCCGGCCTCTGCCGTGCGAAGCCTCGAGGACGCCATCCGCGGTTGAGCTTCAGGGGATATTAAAGGCCAGCGATTAAGCATCACGGGCTGTTTGTGTGATGTGGATGCGCCGAATGCCCGTCAGCCCCGCGCTGGATATCGTCAAGCCCGTCAAGCCTGTCGCGGGAAGCGTCGCTTCCCGCGCCGTGACGGCGCGGACATATGAGCCGGTGATCTCGCAGCCGCTGGTGCCCATCCTGACGGCCGTGGGCGTGGCGTTGCTGATCGTCCTGGCCGTCACCTTCGCGAGGACAGCGGGTCTTGTGGCCGCTCTCTGGGGCGCCGGCGGCCTGGCCGCCGTGGTGTGGCTGCGGACCTCACGCGGGCCGGTCTATGACCTGGCGTATGGGGGTCTGATCACGCTCGGGGTTCTGGCCGGCCAGTTTCTGGTGGGCAATCCGCCGCTCCTGTCGGTGATGTTCACCGTCGGCAATATGATCGAGATCGTCCTCGCCGTGACGCTGGCGCGACGGTTCGCCCCGGGACTGAATTTGAGCACGGTGGAAGGCTGCGCCCGGTTCCTGCTGAGTGCGGCGGTTATGGCGCCGATCCCGGCGGCACTGTTCGCCGCCCTGTGCCTGTATGCCCTGAACGGGGCCGATATCGCGGCCTCATTCCAGACCTGGTGGTTCGGCCATGCCCTCGGACTGGCAGTCATCGGGACGTTTGGCCTGGCGCTGACACGCAGTCACATGGCGGTGCTGCGCCGTCCCTGGAAACTGGTCGAGACCGCGGCCCTGCTGGGTCTTCTGGCGGCGGCTTCATGGGTGGTGTTCTGGTTTGCCAGCGTGCCGATGAGCTTTGCCATCATTCCGCTGCTGATCCTGATCGCCGTTCGTCTGAGGGTGCTGGGGATCTCGACCGCCCTGCTGATCGTGGCGCTTTCCTCGGTCGGGGGGGCCATGGCGGGCTACGGCGCCTATTCGCAAACCCTAGACAGTGTTGCCGACCGGGCCATGCTGGCGCAGGTCATGGTGCTGCTGGGCTGTATGCCCGTGCTGCTGGTGGCCGCCCTGCTGGAAGAGCGCGACCTGCTGGCGGCCCGCGCCCGGGCCGGCCAGGACCGGGCCGAGCGAGCCTCGGCCGCCAAGTCACGACTGCTGGCCAATGTCGCTCATGAGATCAAGAGTCCCGTCGGCGGCGTCATCGGCATCGGCGAACTGTGGAAATCCGGGCAGATCGGTGCGGTCAGCGATACCCAGCGGGACATGGCCGACATGCTGGTCAAGACGGCCCGGCAGGTCGAGACCCTTGCGCACGATCTGCTGGATGTGGCCCATGCGGAATCGGGGGCCGTCAAGGTCGACCTTCGCCCGACGGATGTTCATGGCGTGCTGGATGATGTGGCGCGGATCGTGGCCCTGCGGCCTGAGGCGGCCGGTGTGCAGATTGAGCTGGAATGCGCCGTCGACGGCATGATCGTGCTGGCCGACTCCCAGCGACTGACGCAGGTGATCGGCAATCTGGCCAGCAATGCCGTAAAGTACGGCGCTTCGGGCGGGATCGTGACGCTGAGGGGCCTTCGCGTGCCGGGGGGCGTGCGTATCGAGGTCATTGACCGTGGACCGGGCCTTTCGATTGAGAAGCAGGCCCAGCTGTTTGAACCCTTCAACCGGCTCGGGCTGGAGCGGTCGACGATTGAGGGCCACGGTATCGGGCTGGCCCTGGCCAAGCGGCTGGTGGAGCTGCAGCGCGGCGACATCGGCGTGGTGTCCGAGCCGGGCCAGGGCGCGACCTTCTGGGTGGAACTGCCGGCCGCCTGACAGGACAGACTTGCGCCCCGGACAGCGCCGGGAGATGGTTCGGGCATGAAAACCCTGATTTCCTATCCCGTCCCCAAGGTTCTGGCCGGACTTGCCCTTTTGGCAGGGCTGGCCCTCATGCCCGGTCATGCCGTGTCCCAGGATGCGGGGGGCGGTGGAATCACCCGGGACCTCAACAGCGGGCCGCCGGTCGCCGGGGCCGTCGCCCCGGAACCGATCCCGGCAACCGTGCCCGGGGCTGCGCCTGCCACCGAAGCCGAGCCGGCGACGGAGAGCACTTCGGCGTCGCCCGTGGCGCCGGAGCCCGTGCCCCTCACCCTGGCTGAACGCCGGGCCCTGCCCTTCCGGCTGGACCTGCCGGCGGGGGCCGGGATCTTTCCGGGCCGGTCGGGGCCGGAGTTCGACATCTATTCCGTGCGACTTGAGGGGCGTGGTCTCGTGATGATCTACCTCGGGACGCGGTCCCAGTTTCCGATCTACAGCGGGGAGCAGCGCGAGCGTGCCGGACGCCGGTCGATCATTGTCAACGAGAACGGTCGGACTCTGGCGCTGGAGCATCTGTACCGGCTGCGCGATGGCGTCGAACTGCACATCTGGGTGTCCGCGGTCAGTGACGAGGACCGGGCGCTGGCCGATGCGATCGGCCAGACGGTCGAGCCGCGCTAGCCAGCCCGTCGCACAGGCCGGGTGCTGCCATCGGGCAGCAGTCTCAGGCCCCGGGGGCCGACCATGACCAGTACCTGCTGACCCTGTCGGGCCCAGAGCTCCAGGGTTTCCCTGTAGGGGGACCGTCGCCAGTCGTGCGGACGGGCGGCATCGCATTCGACGATCAGACGGGTCCCGCCGTCCTCACTGTGGAGCACAAAGCCGCACACCGACGGTTTCCAGTCGGCGCCGAGCGCATCGGTCAGGAGCCAGAGGCAGTTGAACACCCGGCAGTCTGCCGGCCGCGTCACATAGATGCTGCATCCCCGGGCTTTCCTGAAATGGGAACACCAGCGACCGGCCGGCTTGTCGAGCGCCGTCACGCCCATCAGCTTGCAGCACAGGCCACAGTCGTCGCAGGAGCGGGCGAGGGGGTCGGACAGGGAGCGGCCTTTTGAGCAGATGTTGCATCAGGGCTTGCCATGAGGGGGGCGAATCCGCAAACCTGCGAGTGAGTATCACTAACGACTCGAGGCGCGGCCATGATCCTGATGATGGCACCGGCGGGCGGGCTGGCCCGGCTGCTGGACTTTGACCTACAGCACCTCGCGCCGCGACAGGTGCCACAGCATCAGGGCCAGCAGGACCAGCCCCCCGCCAAGGCCCAGCCCAAGCGCGGTCTGCATGCGCCAGCCCTCGGTTGCCAGCATGTTGACCGGCATCTGCCAGGGAAGAAAGACGCCGATCTTCGCCGAGGTCGCGACCACGGCAAAGAAGGTCCCGCCGATGCCAACGACCAGGCCGGGCACAAAGCTGGACCAGCGCAGCGCGATCCATAACTGGATCGCCACCAGGAGCGTGGCGGCCAGATACATCCGGCTGAGGGCGGTCATATAGGCCGGGGCGTCGAACACCCCCGTCGGGCTCAGTTGCGGCTTGATGACGACCGCCAGCTTCACCGCGGCCCAGGTGAGACAGAAGACCCCGACGCTCATCAACGCCAGGACCAGAAGGACGCTGACGGCCTTGGCGGCATAGAGGGTCCAGCGGGGCAGAGGCAGGGCCCTGAGATGGTCCCAGGTGCGGGGGCCGTGCTCCATATGGGCGATCAGGGCCGTCAGGGCGGTCGCGCTCATCGGCAGCATGAAGAAGGCCCAGATGCCGGTGGCGCTGATCATCCACATGTCCCAGGGCTGGGCGGTCTCCACTCGCAGCGTGTTGAAAAAAGTGAAGACGGCGATCAGTCCCGGTGCAGAAATCGCCAGGGCGGCGGCCAGCGAGCGGTTGAGCTTGCGCAGCTCAACGGTCAGGACGCGGAGCATCAGGCGGCTTCCTTCTGAGTTAAGGTGGTTATTTCGCGGTAGATGGCCTCGAGCGAGCGGGCCTGGGGGCTCAGCTCGTGGACGCCGACGCCCGCCTCGATGAGGGCCTGGCTGAGCGCACGGGCCGTCGCGCGGACATCGCTGCCGGGGGCAAGGGTGATCAGGTCGCTGTCGGGCTCGGACGTCAGGCCGAGGCCGAGGATCAGCGGGCGTGCCCGGACCGGGTCATCACAGCCCAGCCGCAACTGCGGGGCCTGTCCGGCGCGCAACGTCGTCAGATCGTCCTCGAGCACCAGTCGTCCCTGATGGATGATGCCCACGCGATCGGCGACCTGCTCGACCTCGCCCAGCAGGTGGCTGGAGAGCAGCACCGCGGCATTGGCGCGCGCGGGGAGGGTTCGCAGGAAGTTGCGCATGTCGGCGATGCCGTCGGGGTCAAGGCCGTTGGTGGGCTCGTCGAGGATCAGCACTTCGGGGCTGCCCAGCAGGGCCCGGGCGATGCCCAGCCGCTGGCGCATGCCCAGAGAATAGCCACCGACCCGGCGACCGGCGTCGGCGGTCAGGCCGACGATATCGAGCACCCGGTCCAGCTCGGACCGTTTCAACCCCAGCAAGGATCGTGACAGGTCCAGGTTCTCGCGTCCGGAGAGGTGGGCGTAGAATCCGTGCGCTTCCAGCAGGGCGCCCATGCAGCGGGCCGCGCCCAGGCGATCGGCCAGCGCATCCCGGCCGGCGATGCGGATCGTGCCGGCATCAGGCCGAACCAGTCCCAGCAACATTTTGAGCGTGGTGGTCTTGCCCGCCCCGTTCCGCCCCATGAAGCCGTAGACACAGCCCCTCGGCACGGTCAGCGACACGCCGTCCACGGCCAGGGTCGGACCGAAGCGGCGGCGCAGGTCGCGGATTTCAATAGCCAGCATGTCGATGCCTCGTGATTTAACTCTTATATAAAGTTGCAGAGCTGAGAAATTTAAGTCAAGATTAAATTTCAGTCAGGGAGAGCCCGATGAGTCACGACGATCTGGCCCGGTTCCGGGCGCGCTGCCGCCAGTTCCAGATGCTGGCCCGTTTCATGGTGATCAGCGTCGGCAGCCTGCTGGCGCTGATGCATCTGATTGCACCGGTGTGGTTGCGCCTGCGGGGGGACGAAGTCCCCTATGACCAGGACATGGTCCGCTCGATGATCTGGGCCATGCCGGCCTTCTTCTATCTGGCGGCGGTCTGGATGATCGGCCGGGCCATGGGGCAGCTGTCAAGGGGGCGGCTGATCCAGCCGACGCTGGCGGTGGCGCTGCGCAATGTGGGCCTTGCGTTGGGTATTGGCGGTGTCTGGAGCGTTTTCGTGGTGACCAATCTGACCCGGATCATCCAGGGCGGTCAGGGCGGCTGGCTGCATTTCGACGTCAGCGGCATGACGCTGGGCATGATCGGCGGGGCGCTGTTCCTGCTGGGCCGGGTGCTGGGTCAGGCGGCCGATGTGCAGGCCGAGCTGGACGAGATGATCTGAATGCCTGTCCGCGTGACCCTTGATGCCGTGCTGGCCAAACAAGGCCGGACCGCCCGCGATCTGGCCGCCGAAGTGGGGCTGAGCGAGACCCAGATGTCCCTGTTCCGCTCGGGCAAGGTCAAGGGCATCCGCTTCTCGACCCTGGCCCGGCTTTGCGCAGCGCTGGGGTGCCGTCCGGCTGACCTGCTGGACTACGAACCCGACCCCGCCGACCTGGATGGTCCCGAAGACGATTGAGGGCGCGTCCCCTGCGGAACGCGCCCTCCGGCCTTGATCGTCAGGGCTGACTAGCGACGCGGAAAGTAGTTGTTCGCCCGGTCGGCGTCGGCAGTTTCCCAGTTCGGATCGACCTCGGTCTGCACCAGGGTCTTGTCGGTCACATACTGCCAGCTGACCTCCTGGCTGTTGTAGCGCCAGATCTCGGCCGGGATGCGGACCACTTCGCTGGTGCCGTCATCAAAGGTCAGCTTGAGGATGATGGGCATCACCACGCCGCCGACGTTCCTGAAGCTGAAGCGATAGACGTTCGAGTCGAACGCCTGGGCCTCGGCGATCAGGGGGGCGACCACCTGGCGGCTGCCCCGACCGATGGCCCGACGTTGCTCGTCCGTCAGCGGCCAGGCGCCGTCGGCACGGTCATCATAGGCGGCGATCGACGGATGGCGCTCGATCACTGTCTGCATGCCGGCATTGTTGGCGATGGTAAGGGGGACGGGGGGCACGACGACCTCGGCCTCAGGCTCAGCGGCGGGCGGTGCGCCGGCTGGGCGCTCGTTGTCCTCAGCCGTGGCCAGTCGGGCCTGGATCACGTTTTCGAGCGAGATGTCCACGTGTTCGGTTGAGTAGAACCACCCACGCCAGAACCAGTCGAGGTCCATGCCCGAGCTTTCTTCCATGGTGCGGAAGAAGTCATAGGGCGTGGCGCGCTTGAACTTCCAGCGTTGGGCATACTCACGGAACGCGCGGTCGAACAGCTCGCGGCCCATGACCGTCTCGCGTAGCACGACCAGAGCCGTGCCCGGCTTGAGATAGCCGACGTTGCCGGCGTTGAGCGCCGTGTCATAGCGGGTCATCAGCGGGACCTGATTGT
>CAYNDG010000054.1:9038-9563 GCA_964395805.1 uncultured Brevundimonas sp. | reverse complement strand
GTCGCGGCGGATATGTTGCTCACGCGTCGACAGGGTCAGGACGAAACCGCGCTCGCCGTCGGCATCGACGGTCTCGCCGCACAGGCGGCCCGGCATCTGGCGCACCAGTTTGTCGCGCGTGGCGAACAGGCCGACGTAGGGGCCACCAAAGTTCAGGGCATTGCCGATCGACTGGCCCTCGGCGGCGACGATGTCGGCGCCCATCTCGCCCGGCGACTTCAGCAGGCCCATGGCCACGGCCTCGGTCACGACCACGATCAGCAGGGCACCTGCCGCGTGGGCCGCTTCGGCGATCTTGGTCACGTCGGTGGCGGTGCCGAAGATGTTGGGGGTCTGGACGACGACACAGGCGGTGTCCGGGCCGATCTGGTCGATGACGGCAGCCTCGGCATCGACCGCCGGGTCCAGCGCCAGGGTTTCGACGCCGACGGCGTGGACCACGGTCTCAGTGGCGGCGACATAGTGAGGATGCACCCCGCCCGACCTCCCCGCCATTCATCGCCGCCTCGAACAACTCGCCCCCAC
>CAYNDG010000054.1:7747-8953 GCA_964395805.1 uncultured Brevundimonas sp. | reverse complement strand
AGATACTGCAACGTCCCCTGGGCGATCTCCGGCTGGTAGGGGGTGTAGCTGGTCAGGAACTCGGACCGCTGGATCACATGGTCAACGGTGGCCGGTACATGGTGTTTGTAGGCACCAGCCCCGCAGAAGAAGGGCACCGTCCCTGCGGTCGCATTCTTTGCCGCCATGGCGCCGAGCGCCCGCTCGACCTCCAGCTCTCCCGCCACCCGGGGAAGGTCGACGGGGCCGTCAAGTCGGGCAGCCGCTGGCACATCGATGAACAGGTCATCGATCGATTTTACGCCGATGGCGGCCAGCATGGCGTCAGGGGGAGGTAGCGCATGGGTGGGGAGGTCCAGCGTTGGAGGGGTCAGAGGGTGGCGAGGAAGGCGTCGTAGGCGGCGCGGTCCATCAGGCCGTCCAGCTGCGCGGCATCGGAGACCTTGATCTTCGCGAACCAGCCCTCGCCCTCGGCGTCGGCATTGACGGTTTCCGGGGCGCCGGACAGGGCGTCATTGGCCTCCACGACTTCGCCCGAGACCGGGGCATAGACATCCGAAGCGGCCTTGACGCTCTCGACGACGGCGAAGCTGTCGCCCTTGCCGACGGTCTTGCCGACCTCGGGCACTTCGACGAACACGACGTCGCCCAGCTGGTCGGCAGCGTGCGTGGTAATGCCGACGGTGGCGACGTCACCGTCCAGTTTGACCCACTCGTGATCCTTGGTGAACTTCATGGTCTGATCTCTCAGGCTTTCGGTTTGCGATAATAGCGTTGTGCCACAAAAGGCATGGCGATGACGGTGGCTGCGGCCGGCTTGCCGCGCACGATGACCTTCAGGTCCGTCCCGAGCGCGGACAGGTGCGGCGGCACATAGCCCATGGCGATGTTGTGGCCGAGGGTCGGGGAGGGGCCCCCCGAGGTGACCGTGCCGATGACCGCGCCGTTGGCGTCGGCAATCTCGGCGCCCTCACGGGCCGGGGCGCCTTCCTTGACGTGCAGGCCGATTCGGACGCGGGCCGGGCCGTCCGCCAGTTCCTTGAGTATACGCTCGGCGCCCGGGAAATCGGCGCGTTCCTTGCGCGACTTCGACAGGGCGAAGGTCAGGGCGCCCTCGACCGGGCTGGTCGTCGGGTCGATGTCGTGGCCGTGCAGCGGCAGGCCGGCCTCGAGGCGCAGGCTGTCCCGCGCGCCCAGGCCGATCGGCTTGACCCGTGCGTCTTCCAG
>CAYNDG010000054.1:7377-7606 GCA_964395805.1 uncultured Brevundimonas sp. | reverse complement strand
AAGCCATCTCGGACAGCACCGGCTCGTGCGCGGCCATGACCTCGGCGGCCTCGGGCCCCTGGATGGCCAGCAGAGCGCGATCTTCCAGACGCGTCAGGGTGACGTCACCCTCCAGTCGCGCCTGAAGCCAGGCAAAGTCTTCTTCCTTGTTGCCGGCATTGACCACGACATAGAGACCGGCGTGGTCGGGCTTGCCCGCCATCAGGTCGTCCCTGATGCCGCCGTCGTC
>CAYNDG010000054.1:0-7224 GCA_964395805.1 uncultured Brevundimonas sp. | reverse complement strand
GGTGCTCGGCCAGCACGCCCTCATATTGCACCGGCATGTCATAGCCGCCGAAGCCGACCATGCGCGCGCCCAGCGCCCGGTGCGCCGCATTCAGGGGTGTGGTCTTCAATTCGCTCATCGGTGTCGGGCTCTCGTTCGCAGACGGTTTCCCGCCCCGTGAAGCCCCCGCTGTCTCGAAGCCTGAGAGATTCCGGCGAACGCGTTCACCTTGCTCCGTCGGCGAGCCCTGCCGGGCTCTTTCCAGCGTCTGGTGCGCCTCGCGGTCCTTTTGCCTGAGCGTTTCCGGGGCGGTTGCGCCTTCGGCTCCGGGGCCAGAAGCAAGACCCCGATCTCTCCCGCGAGAGCCTGCCTTCCGTGTGCGCAGTCGCGTCCGGAGTCAAGCGGTAGCGCGGACCCGAAAGCAGAGCACCCTCCGGCGTCTCTGCCGGAGGGTGCGGGTCGTTCGCACGAGAGCTGTCACTCGATCTCTGTGATGACCAGAATGGTCTCGGGATTGCCGCGGAACGCGCCGACCCAGATGTCGTAGACGCCGCTTTGCGGGCGACCGAAGCGGACCTGCGCGTCGCCATCACCAAAGCTGTCGTCGTCGCAGTACCATTGGCCATCCGGACCGTTGATGATCAGGGTCGTGTCAGCGGCCGAGATCGTCCGGATGAACAGGGGCATGGAGCCGTTGGCGCTGAAGGTCAGGCGGAAGTCCGGAGCGTCGCCAATGTTGCCCACGCACGATCCGGGCAGGGCAGCGCCGTTCACCGGACCACCAGCGATGACCTCGACAGTGTAGGGATCATTGGGGAAGCCCCCCGAGAGACGGACTTGGCCGAAGGTGGGGCTGGCCGAGGGGTCCTGGGCGCTGGCGGCCGATGCAACCAGGCAGATTCCGGCGAGGGTCGTAAGCAACAGGGGCGTCTTCATTCGTGCTATCTCCATGGACAGGCACGATCGCCCGTCTCAGCCTGCCCACTGTAACGCTTGGTGATCGTCTCGCAACGCAAACTTATCGGCGTTCTCCGAGAGCATACTCGTCCGCTGGCTGAGGCGTATTCCCTGACAGCGCGGATATGTCGCGCCCTGTCAGCCTCGGACAGGAACGACCCCGCAAAGCTGTTGATAGCGATGTCGACCATCTGCTCGCGTGTGACGCCTGCGTGGTCAGCCATCGCCTCGTAGTTCCGGTTCACATAGCCGCCGAAATAGGCGGGATCGTCGGAGTTCAGCGTGACCTTCAGCCCGGCATCAAGCATGGCGGGCAGGGGGTGGCGCGCCAGATCATCGACAACGCACAGCTTGTGATTCGACAGGGGGCAGACCGTCAGCGTCATGCCGTCCTCGACCAGGCGCCTGACCAGGGCCGGGTCCTCCATCGCGCGATTGCCATGATCGATGCGGTCCACTTTCAGCAGGTCGAGGGCTTCCCAGATATAGCCCGGAGGTCCCTCCTCGCCGGCGTGGGCGACACGCTTGAGCCCCATGGCTCCGGCCCGTTCAAAGACCCGCTGGAATTTTGATGGCGGGTGGCCGACCTCCGAGGAATCCAGCCCGACACCCAGAATGCGATCCTGCCAGGGCTCTGCAGCCTTCAGGGTGGCAAAGGCAGCCTCCTCATCGAGGTGACGCAGGAAGCACAGGATGAGCCGCGAGGACACGCCCAGCTCGGTCTCGGCCTGCTGCATGGATGACAGCAGTCCGTCGATTGCGACCTGGAAGGGGATGCCACGGTCGGTGTGGGTCTGGGGGTCGAAGAAGATCTCGGCATGGCGCACGTTGTCTGCCGCCGCCCGCCTGAAATAAGCGAGGCCCAGGTCATGGAAGTCCTGTTCGGTGCGCAGCACGTCCGCCCCGGCATAGTAGATGTCCAGGAAGTCCTGGAGGTTTGAGAAGGCATAGGCCGAGCGCACCGCCTCGACGCTGTCGAAAGGCAGGGACACGCGGTTCCGCCGGGCCAGTTCGAACATCAGCTCCGGCTCGAGCGATCCCTCGATATGCAGATGCAGCTCGGCCTTGGGCAGGCCGGCAATGAAATCGTGCATGGACATGGAAGGCTCCGGCGGTGGTTGTTTCCGGAGATTAGGCTACATCCGCTCGGGTGTCGCTATTCCGAGCAGGTCGAGCGTCAGTTCCAGTTGGGAGAGCGTCGCCTGCGACAGGCCGAGGCGCGAGCGCCGGGTGGCGGCCTCCTCCGCACTCAGGATCGGGCATGCGGCGTAGAATTTCGAGAAGGCCTGGGCCAGCCGGTAGGCGTGTTCGGCGACCATGTGCGGCATACGCTTGTCATAGGCATCGGCGACGGCAGACGAGAAGGCATCGAGGATCAGGACCAGATCCCTTTCGGCCGGCGCGGACACCCCGATGGGTGTGTCAGAGGGAACCGGATCGCCCGCCTTGCGCAACAGGGACTTGATGCGGACGGCCTGATACAGCAGGTACGGGCCTGTCTTGCCCTCAAAGCTCATGAAGCGATCGAGGTCAAAGACGTAGCTGGTCGTGCGGGCGTTGGACAGGTCCGCGAACTTGAGTGC
The DNA here is from genome assembly GCA_964395805.1 of uncultured Brevundimonas sp. Classification (GTDB taxonomy): domain Bacteria; phylum Pseudomonadota; class Alphaproteobacteria; order Caulobacterales; family Caulobacteraceae; genus Brevundimonas. The sequence goes on along the minus strand of CAYNDG010000054.1, from coordinate 4,705 downwards.
GGCCACAGCGACCTTGCGGGCAATGTCCTCGAACTCGGCATCGGGCAGATCGGCGCCCAGCTGGGCCTCCTTGAGGCGCTCTCGCGCCTTGTCCGTGGCTATGGTGATAAGATCGTGCAGCTTCAGCACGCCACCGGCGCGGGTCTTGAAAGGCTTGCCGTCCGGCCCGTTCATCGTGCCGTTGGCAATGTGCTCCAGCTGGCCCTCCGAGGCGTAGCCGCACAGACGCGCGGCGCGGAAGACCTGTTCAAAGTGGTCAGCCTGGCGCTGATCGACGCAGTAGAGAACGAGGTCGAAATCCTGCTCACGCCGACGCTGCAGAATGGTGGCCAGATCGGTCGTGCCGTACATGGCCGAACCTTCCGATGAGACCAGCAGCAGCGGCGGCAGTTCGCGCTTGTCGTCCTCACGGGCCACGCGGATGATCCAGGCGCCTTGGTCCAGCTCCGCCAGCCCCCGCGACTTGATCTCCTCGACCATGTCCGGAATCAGCGGATCGGCATCGGACTCGCCGTTCCATAGGTCAAAGGTGACCCCCAGCGCCGAGAACTCCCGCTCGAGAGCGGTCCGGCTGACGGCCACGAAATGCGACCAGAGCGCGCGGTAACCTGCACGCCCACCCTGAAGTTCGGCCGTGGCCTTGCGGGCGCGATCGCGGAAGGCTGTGTCCTCTTTGGCCCTCGCAGCGGCCTGGGGATAGAGGCGCTCGAGATCGGCAAGCGATACGGGGCTGGTATCAGGGAATGGGCCCGCTCCCTCGGCCATGAAGGCGCCCGCCCGACCCTCGTCGGCAAGGGCGACGATCAGCAGGCCCATCTGGAAGCCCCAGTCGCCGAAGTGGGCATCGCCCCAGACCTGATCGCCCCGGAACCGGAACAGGCGCTTCAGGCTCTCGCCGATGATGGATGACCGGAGGTGGCCGACGTGCATGGGCTTGGCGACGTTGGGCCCGGCATAGTCGATAACCACACGTCGGGGCTCGGCCACCGGCCCGGCACCCCGGCGACGGTCGTCTGCAAGAATTTCGGAGGCGCGGGATGCGAGAGCACTGTCGGACACAACCAGGTTGATGAAACCGGGGCCCGCGACCTCGACCCGGTCGAGGTCGGCGTGTCCTTCAAGGCGTGCCGCGACGCGTCCCGCCAGCTCCCGCGGGTTGGCCTTGAGGGCCTTGGCAACGGCGAGCGCGCCATTCGACTGAAAGTCGGCCAGATCCGGCCGATCCGATGCAGTGACCCGGACCTGGTCCGAAGCCACGCCTTCGGCTGCGAAGGCGGCCGAGACCGCTTCGCCGAGACGCGATTTGAGGTCGGTCATCGGTTGATGCAGGTCCCGGGGCTCGTCGCGGTCGCATCGACGCAGAACCGGCTGCCGACGCGGTTGAACTCAGCCATTTCCGGTGTCACGTCAAAGCCGATGAGGATCTCGAAATTGGCCCCTGACGTCTGGGCGCTGGCGCGGGGGATAACGATCGTCTGGGACTCGCTGACCCGGGTCCGGTCCTGTCCTTCAAACCGGACGGGCAGGTCGAAATACTCCTTGGCCAGAATGGCCTGATCGCGGCTGGTGACGGCGACCCAGTAGCGATAGGTGCGCCCGTCGCCCTCGGCATTCGGTCCCTTGCCGAGCGAGAACAGCATATTGGTATCGACGACAATGGGGTCGTCGTTGCGATAACGGCAGTCCGAGGTCACGCCCTCGATCTCGCCCGTATAGCCGACGTTGGCCGCCCGGGCGCGATTGTCCTCGAGTTCTACATAACGCGCGGCGTCATAGAGGATGCGAACCACCGGGCAGGGGCCAGCATTGGCCTGGCGACTCAGCGGCAGGATGCGGGCGCGCTGGCGGTTCTCGATAGAGGAGCCGTCGGCATTCTCGCCGCCACCCCGCGGACGGCTCTGGGCCTCGGCGGTGTCCGGCAGGATGGCCATCGAAACAGCGGCGACAAAGGCAAGGGCAAGAACGCGACGCATATGAGTCTCTATATTTCCCGGATTGGGGCGGCCTGCGGCCTGTTTCCAGGTCGCCAGCATCCCGCTGATAGCGGCTAAAGAGAGGCACCGCAAACAGACGGTGGCGCCGGACCGCCAGGATGCCTAGTTTGCACTCATGGACATGATCGCTTCCCCTCCGCGAGATCGACGCTCCCTGACCGTGAGGCTGGCGACACCGCGCGGCTTTTGTGCGGGCGTCGACCGGGCCATTCAGATCGTCGAGCGCGCCCTGGAAAAGTATGGGGCGCCGGTCTTTGTCCGTCATGAGATCGTTCACAACCGGCATGTGGTGGAGCGGCTGAAGTCCCTTGGGGCCGTCTTCGTCAAGGAGCTGGATGAATGCCCTGATGACCGCCCGGTCGTATTCTCGGCCCATGGCGTGCCCAAGGCCATTCCTGAAGCGGCCCGATCCCGGGACATGTTCTTTCTGGACGCCACCTGTCCGCTCGTGTCCAAGGTCCATGTCGAATGCGAACGACGCCATGCTGAGGGGCGACACATCCTGCTGATCGGCCACGCGGGCCATCCCGAGGTCGTCGGGACGATGGGACAGCTGCCGGATGGCGCCATTTCCCTGATCGAGACCGTGGCCGATGCCCGGGTCTTTCAGCGCCCCGGTGACCAGCCGCTCGCCTATGCGACGCAGACCACGCTGTCGGTGGACGACACCGCAGAGATTCTCGCCGTGTTGAAAGGCCGATTCCCCGAACTGCCTGATCCGCACAAGGAGGACATCTGCTATGCGACGACCAATCGCCAGGAGGCGGTGAAACGCCTTGGGGCGAGCAGCGACCTGGTGCTGGTCGTGGGATCGGCCAATTCGTCGAATTCTGCGCGCCTGGTCGAGGTCGCCCTGAGGGCCGGTGCGCGCGATGCGCGATTGATCGACGACGCCTCCGTCATCGACTGGCGGTGGTTCGACGAGGCGCGGACGGTTGGCGTGACGGCGGGGGCCTCGGCACCCGAGAGTCTGATTACCGATCTCATCGGCGCGATCAGCGACCGGTTTGACGCAACCGTGGTCGAGGACGACGGCGTCAGGGAATCCGTGACGTTCAAGCTGCCGCGGGCGCTCGTCGACTAGAGCCGGCCTGTCCCTACAGGCCGGGGAGTTTGAAGCCCGCCGAACGGCGCGGCGTGATCACGATGGCATTCTGTCCGCCCGTCAGGGCCTGCAGGCGCTCATACTCCGAATAGGCATCGATGGGCACCATGCCGTCGGTGGTCAGCACGCGGGTCTCCGTCTGGGTCGACGGATCTTCACGACGCCAGAACATGACGCGGTTGGCCCAGTTTTCTTCCTTGTGGGCGATGTCGCCGAACTGATCATCGATGACGTAGCGGATGGTGCTGTCGATCCGGCCGGTGCCGGCACCGACGCGGCCGGCAAGGGCCTGTTCACCGGCGGAGCGGGTCACCGACTGACGCTCGGCTGCGATGATCTGGCGAGCCACCAGTTCCGGGGTCACGTCCTGCGGGCGGGGTTGACCCGGGACCGGCGGGCGCAGGCCGTATTCCGGCGGGACCGACAGCGGCGCCCGCGACACGGTCAGGAACTCGTCCGGGGTGACCTTGGTCAGGCCCACGCTCTGGCGGAAACCCGTGCAGGCCTGGAGGCTGAGACCGGCGACGGCGACAATGGCGAGGGCGAGAACTTTACGGTTACGCATGGACAGGCTCGGCTCCTTTGGCGCGACGGGCGCCGGGGATCTCAGTGAAGACCCTGTGATTACGACTTTTCGTTGGCGAGGCCAACCTCGCGGGCCTCACGTTCCGACCGGAAGGCATCAACGACCAGCAGGATCACGCCGATCGTGATGGCGCTGTCGGCGATGTTGAAGACCCAAGGGAACAGGCCGGTGCCGGAGAAATCGATGAAGTCGACCACGCCGCCGAACCGGATCCGGTCGATGACATTGCCCAGCGCGCCGCCCATCACCAGACCGATCGCCGTGATCAGCAGGCGGCGGTCAGCGCGGGTGGCCCACCAGGCAAGGGCCCCGGCGACCACAATGGAAAAGACCGACAGGATCCAGCGACCGGACCCCCCGCCGAACAGGCCGAAACTGACGCCGTCATTCAGAAGGTAGGTGAAATTGAAGTAGGGCGGCCAGATATCCAGCAGGCGAAAGCCGTTGGGAATGAGCGACAGGTCGGTCGTTCCCAGCCGGGCGAGGACCCAGGCCTTGGTCAGCTGGTCGACGATGATGATCGTCAGGGCAAAGCCGTAGGCGGCCCAGGAGATGCGCGGGATTCTCATGATCGCAGGCGGTTAGCAGGAAGGCGGCATCAGGCGAAGCGAAAACCGTCAGCGGGCCATGCGGATCAGTTCGTCGGCCAGCTCGGCGGTCAGATAGCCGTCGGCCAGCCGCCCGGTGTCGATCTGCCACCGGCGAAGGGCGGCGCGGGTATTGGCGCCGATGACCCCGTCAATGCCCTGGGTGTCATAGCCCATGCTGGTCAGGGCCCGCTGGGTGCCGATTCGCTGATCCCTGGACAGGGGGGCGTCGTCCGGCCAGGCGCGGGTCAGGCCCGGCCTGCCCTGGATGCCGTCGGCGGTCAGGCCGATGGCCAGGGCATAGGAGACCGAATTGTTATAGCGGCGGATCACATAGTGGTTGGGCAGGGCGAGGAAGGCAGGCCCCCTCGCGCCCTGGGGCAGCAGGATGGTGGCGCCCTCGGCCCGCTCGGCCGGGCTGGGCTCGCCGCCG
>CAYNDG010000053.1:0-9681 GCA_964395805.1 uncultured Brevundimonas sp. | reverse complement strand
GCCGCCCTGGTGACCGCCGCCTACGCCCTGCGCACCGATCAGGAGGACTTCTCGGCCCAGGTCGAGAGCCAGAGGGCGCAGCTGACCGAACAGCTGTCGGTCGTGCGTTCGACCAGCACCGAACTGGTCGAGACCACCACCATCGGCACCGAGGCCCTGCGCGATCTGGTCGAGGCCGCCGCGGATCAGTTCCGGGCCCTGATCGAAATGTCCCAGCGCGAAGCCGACAATTTCGACAGCGCCACCAAGGTCTCGCTGGACCGGTTCGAGGCCCTGTCGGCCGACGCCCGTGACACCCTTCTGGAAGAAACCCGCCGGGCGCTGGAGGCCCTCAAGGCCACGGCAGAGGCCAGTCGGGAAGCGGCGGCAGAGGCGGCCGAACAGGCCCAGCTGCGCGCCGACCGTCTGGGCGAGGCGGTCTTTGAGGCCTCACAGAAGGCTGAATCTGCCGCCGAGGCGCGGATTGAAGGGGCCCGCAAGGTCGTCACCCATACGGCCGAACTGGTCGATGAGGCCGGGGACCGGGCCCTGCAGCGCCTTGAAGCCACGATCGAGCGGATGAATGCCGCGCTGCAACGGGTCGACGATTCCATTTCCGAGCTGGACCAGCGGGCCGCCGACCTGCCGGAACAGGCGCGCGAGCGGGTCGATGCCGTGCGGGCGGCGGTCGAGAATGGGCTTGCGGCCCTCGCCGAGGCTTCGCGGAAGGCCGCCGAGGATACGGAGGCTCTCGACGCCGGCTTCCAGGAGCGGGTCAAGCGCAACTATGAAATGCTCACCGAAGCCGTGCGCCTGATGGGAGTGGTTTCAGGCGACGGCGGACGGGCACGCCGGATGGCCCCGGATCTGCCGCCCGCGACGGAGGCTCCGGCCGCGGACCCTGCCCCTGCCCTGCGCCGACCCCGGACCGCCCCCGACGAGCGCGGCTTCGGCCTGCGCAAGCGGCCCGACGGCCCGCGCGCCCGCCCTGCGGATGAGGGTATGAGCTGGAAGGACCTGATGGGCGATGACGCCGACCAGGGTCCGATGGATCTGGACACGCCGGTCATGCCCCCGGCGGACACCGAGGCCCTCAACGCCCGCATGCTGGACTCCATCCGGCGTATGGGGGTCGATCCCAATGCCCTGCTGCCGCGATCCCGCATCGAGGAGGCGGCAGAGGCCTTCGTCAGCCGTGACGCCGACACAGCACGGCAGATCGTGCGCCGCGTGGCCCCCGCGGCCGTGCGCAGTGTATCGCGCCGCGTCCTGAGCGATCCCGGCCTGAAGGCTGACGCCGAAGCCTATGTCCGGACCTGGTCGCGCATCCTGGGCGACCATGCCGCCGGCGGCGACGGACCGGCCGTGCTGAACCGGCTGGCCTCGGACGGCGGGCGGGCGTTCCTGTTGCTGGACGCGGCGGTCGGCGATCTCTCCTGACAGGGGAAACCGCCGTTACATACCTGTTTTGGGGTTGACGATCCGGCCCCTATGACGACACGGTCCCCCGCCGTCATATGTCCGTCACAGCTCTCGCAGGCCCATGCTCGACACACCCGCCGATGCCCAGCCGGATTTGCGACCGGGGCTCATGTTGTGTGCCTATGATCCGGATCTGGTCTGGGCTGAGTCTGGTCCGGAGGTCCCTGCCGGGTGGTCCCCGACCGGGGCACGGCTGATCCCGGTCGAGGCCGGGGCGCCCGATACGCTCGCGCGCACCCTGGTGGAGACGCTCCGGGATCCCGCGTGCCGGGCCGCCCTGCTGATCGGCCCGGCGGCCGGGGCCGGTGACTTTCTGATCCAGACCCGCGCCGAGAACCGCACGCTGGACGGCAAGCGTCGACTGGTTCCGACGGGACCGGGCGTGGCCCGGGCGACGGCGCCGGCTCTTGAAATGGCGCAGACCCTGTCCGAAGCCGGACTGACGGCCCGCCTGTCATCCGAGTCCGGCTCGGATTCCGGCAACTATCTGCTGTACCGCCTGCTGGCGTCCCTGCCGGATGATCCGGAAGCGCCGCTGGTCGGGCTGTTGCGGGTGCCGGGCACGGGCGGCGCCGCGGTGACCCGGGCCGTCCGCCTCGCCGCCGAGGCCATGGCCCGCCACCTGTCACCCCTGCCCCGGCCGTACGCGGTCTGAGATCGGCCCCAGCCGGCGCCGCACGGCAAGGCCGGCTACGGCGCCCAGCACGACCAGAGCCGACATGGCCAGATAGCCTCCGGCCCCGACCGCATCGTAGAGCGGCCCCGACAGTACGGTCGCGATCCCGATCAGCACCCCGGCCGACAGGGTTGAGGACAGGGTCTGGGCCGCCGTCTGGGCGTCTTCCGGAGCGAGGCGCTCGACGATCTCGACCCCGGCCAGATAGGTGGCGGCAAAGGTCAGGGCATGCAGGGCCTGCAGCGGCCACAGCAGGGCGAGGGGCGGACTGAAGGCCAGGGCCGTCCAGCGAACCAGACCGGCGACCATGCCGATGGCCAGCATCACACCCGGCCCTATGCCCCGACGCCGTCGCCAGGGGTCGAGCCACCACATGAAGCCGATCTCGATGATCACGGAGCCGGCCCAGAGGGCGCCGACAAGGCTGGTGGACAGGCCCTGCCCGGTCCAGAGGATGGCCGAAAAGCCGTAGTAGAAGCCGTGACTGGCCTGAACGGCACCGATCGCGAGAATGCCGACCATGAAGACCGGGTCTGCCAGCAGGCGTCCGAGACCGAGGAAGCGGTTGCGGCCGGAGGCCCGCCCGATCGCGCTGACGGCCTCGGCGGGCAGTCCAAACCGGGCATAGAGGGTCATCAGGGCGCTGCCGGCCATGATCCAGACGATCACCGCATCGACCGGCAGATGCAGCAGCAGCGCCCCCATGACCAGATTGGCGAGAACGAAGGCCGCGGAGCCGCAGCCCCGGGGTACCGAGAAGGAAAAGCCCTCGCGGCGCGCCAGCCTCAGACCCAGCACGTCGATCAGCGGAATGATGGCGGAGGTGGCCGTCGCCGCAACGAACCAGCAGAGGGTCCACAACGCATAGCCTTCCACGAGGGCGGCCGCAGCATAGCCCAGCACCGCCACGCCCCCGAGAATGGCAATGGGGGTCCGGCGCAGCGCGAACCCGTCGGCCCAGACCGCGATCAGCGGACCGGTGACGAAGCGCGCCAGCATCGGCACCGCCAGCAGGGTGCCGATCTCGGCCCCGTCGAGCCCGAGGCTCTGTAGCCACAGGCCGGCGAAAGGCAGGCTCACGCCGGTGACGCCGAAGAGCAACACATAGTGGAGGGCAAGGCGCGGCGACGACGTCATGACCGCTCCGATAGCAGACTCGGGCGATTCCGTGGGCTAGCCTGGCCTTATGAGACTGAATCGCCCCCTTGCGGTGACGGCCTGTGGCCTTGGCGCAGTGTGTGTCCTGCTGGGTGCGTTCGCGGCCCATGGCGCGGGCCCTCAGGTCAAGACCCTGCTGACCACCGGCGCCCATTACGGCCTGATCCATGCCCTGCTGGCAATCGTGGCCGCTGCGCTGGCCCCGCACAGCGCGGCCCTTCGCCAGGCCGGATGGCTGGCCGTGGTCGGGGGAGCCGTCTTTGCCCTCTCCCTGACACTGGTCGGGATGGCCGGGCTGCGCATTATGGGCGCGGTGGCGCCGTTCGGAGGCCTTCTGATGGTCGCCGCCTGGTTGATGTTTGCCTTCGGGGTGTTCCGTATGCGCCCTTCCGCCCTGTCCTGAACTGTAGAGCGAGTACCGATGTCCTTTCCCAAGCCCGAGGGCGACCGCCGCGACCTGTTCCCCGAGATCGAGGCCTTTGCCAGTGGCATGATGAAGACGCCGGACGGGCACGAGATCTATTTCGAGGAGAGCGGCAATCCGCAGGGCAAGCCGGTGCTGGTGCTGCACGGCGGGCCCGGCGGGGCGACCAGCCCGGGCATGCGCCGCTATTTCGATCCGTCGGCCTGGCGGATCATCATGTTCGACCAGCGCGGCTGTGGCCAGTCCAGGCCCTATGCCTCGCTGGACAACAACACCACCTGGACGCTGATCGAGGATATCGAGCGGCTGCGCGAGCGGTGCGGCGTGGACAAATGGGCGGTGTTCGGCGGGTCGTGGGGCTCAACCCTGTCGCTGGCCTATGCGGTGACTCACCCCGAACGGGTCAAGGCGCTGGTGCTCCGTGGCATCTTCCTGCTGACGAAGAAGGAGCTGCACTCTATCAGGACGGGGCGTCGATGATCTTCCCCGACGCCTGGGAGCGGTTCCTGGCGCCCATCCCCGAGGCCGAGCGCGGCGACCTGATGGCGGCCTATGAAAAGCGTCTGACCGGCGACGACGAGGCCGCACGCCGCGAATGCGCCATCGCCTGGTCCAGCTGGGAAGGCGAGACGGTCAGTGTCCGCGGGCCGGATTCACGCCCTGACAAGTTCGCCGATGCCGAGTTCGCCATCGCCTTTGCCCGGATCGAGAACCACTATTTCCGCAATGGCGGTTTCCTTCCCGAGGACGGCTGGCTGCTGAAGAAGATTGACCGTATCCGGCACATCCCGGCCTGGATCGTACAGGGCCGGTTCGATGTGGTGACCCCGATGTCGGTCGCCTGGGCCCTGCACAGGGCCTGGCCGCAGGCGCGGCTCGAGGTCATCGGCGATGCCGGACATGCCTCGTCCGAGCCCGGCATAGTCGACAGCCTGGTGCGGGCTACCGACTGGGCGGCGGGCCTGCCCGACTGATCAGAACAGGCCGTTGCCCTTGGGCAGTTCGACATAGCGGTGGACGCGGGTCGCCATAATCAGGCCAAAACCGATCATGACAGTCAGCATGACGGTGCCGCCGTTTGACATCAGCGGCATGGGGACCCCCACGACCGGCGCCAGACCCATGACCATGGCGCCATTGATCAGCACATAGAGGGCAAAGGTCGCGGTCACGCCGGCAGCGGCCAGCCGACCAAAATGGCTGTGCGACAGGGAGGCGATCCGCAGCGAGATCAGGATCACGCCGAGATAGCACAGCAACATGCCGAAAGAGCCGACAAAGCCGAACTCCTCGGACACGGCCGCAAAAATGAAGTCGGTGTGGCGCTCGGGCAGGAACTCAAGCTGGCTCTGGCTGCCCAGACCGTAGCCCTTGCCCATCAGGCCGCCCGAGCCCATGGCGATCTTGGACTGCATGATCTGATAGCCCTCCCCCGACGGATCGGCTTCGGGGTTGAGGAAGGTCAGGACGCGGTCCCGCTGGTAGTCGTGCATGACGAACTGGATGAAGGGCCAGATGCCGGCCGCCGCCGCTCCGCCCGCCGCGACGATGATCTTCCAGCTCAGGCCGGCCGCGAACATGATGGCGGCACCGGTCATCCCGAGCAACAGGGCGCTGCCGAGGTCGGGCTGGTGGGCGACCAGGGCAAAGGGCGCCCCGATCATCAGGGCCGGATAGATCAGTTTCCAGTGGAAGCGGGCTTCCTGGGCCGTGGCCCCGTGATACCAGCGGGCCAGGGCCAGAACGAGTGCGATCTTCATCAGCTCGGACGGCTGGATGCGGGTTACACCGAGGTCCAGCCAGCGCGTGGCTCCCATGGCCGTATAGCCCAGTCCGGGAATCTCGATGGCAGCCAGCAGCAACAGCGAACCGAAATAGGTCGGATAGGCCAGATGGAACCACCATTTGAGGTTCACCATCGACAGGGCCAGCAGGATCGCCAGACACAGACCAAAGCGGATCAGGTGTTTGGCGGCCCACGGCTCCCACGACCCCTGGGCCACGGAATAGAGCATGGCGGCACCCATGCCGGCGATCGCGCACAAGAGCAGCAGCAGCCGCCAGTCCAGCTGGGTGATCTTGACCACCAGCCGGTCACGTTCTCCGGGACGGGTGAGGGCCGAAGCGGTCATTGCGGATCCGGAAGATAGGGCTGCGGGCCGGCAAGCTCCTGCGGCGCGGGCCGGGCGGGTGCGGGCTCGGGGGCGACCGGGGCCGGCGAAGGCGGCGCAATGGCGGCCGGATCTTCCTCTTCCAGCGGACCGACAGGTTCGGGCGGCAGCGGCCGCTCGATCCGGCTACGCATATCGGGGTCCTTGAGCAGGGTCACGCGCATGACCTCGCGCGCCTTCTCTGCCGCAATCCGCGACCCCCCACCATGCTGGACGATCACGGCGATGGCATAGCGCGGGGCATCGTGGGGGGCGAAGGCCACGAACAGGCCGTGGTCGCGACTGGCCCAGGCCACCGAAGTTCCCCGGCGCAAACCCGCGCGGGCCTGGGCCGTGCCGGTCTTGCCCGCCATCTGGATGTCGCCGAGGCCGAGCTGACTGACCCGATAGGCTGTGCCGGTCACATCATTGGCCACGGCCGCCATGCCCGCGCGGACGATGTCGAGGTGAGCGTCCTCGAATGGAAGATCCGGGACGGCCGCGCCCGAGGGACGATCCACCCCGCCGACCGACTTGATCAGGCGCGGCTCAATCGCCTTGCGCCCGTTGGCAATGCGGGCGGTCATGACCGCCAGTTGAAGCGCGTTGACCTCAATGGCTCCCTGGCCGATTGCCACGGAAAGCGTCTCGCCCGGGAACCAGGTCTGGTCCGCCGGATTGCGAAAATTCTCTCGCTTCCAGGTCGTCGACGGCATGGTACCCGCCCGCTGGCCGGCGAGGCCCATTTCATAGGTCCGGTGCAAGCCCAGCGCCTCGGCCGTCTTCGCAATCCGGTCCACGCCTGCCCGGTTGCACATGTGATAGAAATAGACGTTGCATGAGTTCTTGATGGCGTCATGCATGGTCTGGGGACCGTGGCCGCTGCGCTTGTGGCAGACGAACGTCCGGTTGCCGAACCGATAGGCGCCCGAGCAGTTGACCCGCTCGGACGGATTGATGCCGGCGTCCAGAAGCGCCAGGGCCGTCGTCATCTTGAAGGTCGAGCCCGGGGGGAAGGTGCCGTAGACAGCCTTGTCGAGCAGGGGCCGGCGCTCGTAGTCAGCCCAGGCGCGGTAGATGTTGCTGGGCACGCCGGATACGAACAGGTTCGGATCGAACGAGGGCGACGACACCATGCACAGGATGTCGCCATTGCGGACGTCCATGACGACACAGCCGCCGGACTCTTCACCGAAGACTTCAAGCGCCCTGTTCTGGATGTCGGTATCGAGGGTGAGCACCACCTCGTCGCCGGGCACGGCAGGTCGGGAATTCGCCGGGTCCTCTCCGACCACGCGACCGCGAGCGTCTACCTCGACGCGCTGGCCGCCAGCCTCACCGCGCAAATCGGCGTCGAGGGTTGCCTCGACGCCCTGTCGGCCGATCCGGAAACCGGGATTGAACAGCAGGGGTGAGGCTTCCTCACCCCGGGCCCGCACGGCCTCGACATCAGCGGCGGAGACCTTGGCCACATAGCCGACGACATGGGCAAAGGCCCCGCCGTGCGGGTAGAAGCGGGTCTCGTGCATGTCGGCCATGACGCCGGGCAGCTCGTTGGCGTAGAGGTTGACCTTGGCAAACTCTTCCCAGGTGAGGTCGCTCTTGACCGGAACCGGAGAGAAGCGCGGCGCTGCATTGACATCGCGGATGATGCTGCGGCGGCGCTCGAGAGTGTCCGGGATCAGGCGGCCCAGAAGATCGAGGGTCTGGTCGAGGTCCTTGGTCTCGTCGCGGACCACCAGAACGCGGAAACTGGGGCGGTTCCCCGCGATGACGACCCCGTCGCGGTCGCGGATGATGCCCCGCGGCGGCGGCACCAGCCGGAAGTTGAACTGGTTGGCGGTCGCGAGCGTCGAATACTCCCGGGCCTGGACGACCTGCAGCTGCCCGAGGCGCGCGGTCAGCCCCAGCACGCCGAGGCCGGTGAGTCCGCCCAGCACGAAGGTGCGGCGCAGGAAGGAGCCCTGCCGCTCGTTTACATCCGAGAAGAAGATCGAGGGTTCGCTGCTCATCGAAACCGCACATCGCCATCGTCGAACCGCTGGATCAGGCGCTCCGCCAGCGGAAAGATCAGGAGCGTCGGCACTATCTGACCCAGAAGGGCCAGCAGGCTCGGCGCCCGCCCGGCATCGATTGTAACGATGACCCAGGCCAGAAAGAAGGCCCCCAGAACCGCGACCGTGTACCAGACGAACAGGACGCGGGTTTCCTGGCCCATGAGGAAATTCCTCGACACGAGGATGGCGGCATAGATGCAGAGCAGCACCAGCCCCCAGAGGCCGAGCGGCGCGTACCAGAGCACATCGAGAAACAGGCCCAGGGCAGCGAGGGCCAGCGGCGCCGAGATGGACGGGCGGATCAGCGGCCAGGCAAAGGCCAGCACCATGGGAATGACGGGCTCGGGCAGGCCGATCCCGAACAGGGTCACCGGCGTGGCCAGGACCAGCGTCGCGAGCAGGGCCATCAGCGACGGATAGACGATCCACTGAAGGGGGCCGACGACGCGGACGGCGACCGGACGCCTCACTCCCCGTCGCTCCGGGGCGAGGGCGCGGGCCCGGCGGGGGCTTCCGGTGTGGAGGGGCTCCCGGCCTCGGGGACCGGCGCCGCACCGAGGGCGGCCAGCGGCGGCGCATTGAGCGCTTCCGGATCGACCAGCTGGCCGAAGTCCTCGAACAGGACGACCTTGACGAAGTCGATGGCCCCGCGGTCGCTGAACAGCTTGACCCGCCAGGATCCGTCGATGCCACGGGCCACAACGCCGATCGGTACGCCACGCGGGATTCCGCCGCCGTCGCCGGAGGTCAGGACGCGATCGCCAACCTCGACCGAATCCGTGCCGCGCACATATTCGAGCCGGGGGTTGCCGCTGCCGTCCCCGGACAGCATGGCGCGGGCGTCGGTGCGGTCGATCAGGACCGGGATCCGGCTCGAGACATCGGTGATCAGCAGCACGCGGCTGACCCGCGGTGAGGTGCCGACCACCCGGCCGACCAGACCGTGCTCATTGATGACCGGATTGCCGATCCGTACGCCGGCCGCCGAGCCGGCATCGATCAGGCGCGACCGGGCAAAGGGGCCGCGCGATTCGGAAATCGAACGCGCCGTCGCCGTCGGGACCGGCGGCTCCACCCGGATGCCCAGCATGGCCTCATAGCGGGCATTGATATTCTGCAGGGCGATATTGGCGTCGGCGACGGCCTGAAGCTCGGCCACCTGTTCCTTCAGGCGGCGGTTCTCGGACACGGCGAAGAAATAGTCGCCAAGGTAGTCGCTGGCGGCCCCCACCCAGCGCACGGGCGCGGCCAGGATGCCCCCGACCGGGGCAACGGCCGCATCCCCCGCCCCGCGCACGGCAGCATAGCCTTCCGCATTGTCGCGGCGCTGACTGAGCAGGAGGAAGATCGACGCCACCATGACGACGAGCACGGTGATGCCCGCCGTCCAGATCAGCGGCACCTTGAGGTTTTCCAGCGGTCCGTCGCGAAACGCCACGGCGACCCTTGCGTCAGAGGGTTGAAATCATCCGGCCCGGGCGGGAGCCGGCGGGCGAATCTGCCCATGAAAGTCAGGCTATCGCAGAATCACCGGGCCTTGAAAACCGCTGATGTCTGCGGGGCGCGAGACAGGCTTTACAGCGAGCTTTCCAGCACGCCCTTCATCCAGCGCGGATGCTCCAGCACCCGGCCGCAGCCGATGGCGACGCAGGACAGCGGATCGTCGGCGACCGACACCGGCAGGCCCGTGTGGTCGCGGATTTCGGCGTCCAGACCGCGCAGCAGGGCCCCGCCGCCGGTCAGCATGATGCCCTT